>QILZ01000343.1 GCA_003233545.1 Spirochaetales bacterium | reverse complement strand
CCTATTCATATTTTTCAAGGAAGATTTATGGGTATTAAAACTTTTCCTGATGATTTTTTATGGGGTACCGCAACAGCATCTTATCAGATCGAGGGTTCTCCGCTGGCAGACGGTGCATCTCCTTCGATATGGCATAAATTTTCCCATATTCCCGGTAAAGTTAAAAACAACGAGAACGGGGATACGGCATGTGATCATTACCACAGATACGAAGAAGACATAGACAACCTGGTAAAACTCGGCGTTAAAGCCTACAGATTTTCCATTGCATGGCCCAGGATTATTCCGGAGCCCGGAATAATAAATCGAAAGGGTATCGATTTTTACAAAAGAATAATAGACAAGCTCTTAGAACACAATATAGAACCGTTTGTAACCCTCTTCCACTGGGATACACCCCTTTGGCTGGAAAAGCTCGGAGGCTTCCGTAAAAGGGAATCTGTTGATCATTTTCTTTTCTATGGCGAAACACTCTTTAAAGAATTCGGCAGCAGGGTAAAGAACTGGATTTCCATAAATGAACCCATGGTCTATACGATAAGCGGTTATGTAATAGGTGATATGGCCCCGGGCTACAGGAGGGACTTACGCGGGTTATTCCATGCTGCACACCACCTCCTTTTAGGCCATTCAAGATTAGCCAATGCCCTGCACGGTATTTCGAAAGACACGGTCATAGGTATAGCAGAAGCTCAAATCCGGACGCGCCCTCTTAGATCCGATTCCGAAAAAGACATAAAGGCTGCGGATCTTATGGATAAGCTTATAAACAGGCTGTACATGGACCCGGTAACAACCGGCGGATACCCTGAGAATCTACTTGCAAAGACCAGACGCTATATGCCGGCAGACTTCGAAAAAGACCTTGAAGGGATGAAGAATACCTGTGATTTTATCGGCATCAACTACTACACTTCACAGAGCTACAGGTACTCCCTTTTTACTCCGCTGATACATGCAAAGGAAATGCATACTCCGGGCTGTAAAAGGAGTGCCATGTGGGAAATATATCCGGAGGGCATATACAATCTTTTAAAGAGAGTAAAGGATGAATACAACAACATCCCCTGTTATATAACGGAAAACGGTTTTCCTCTTAAAGACGAAGGCAGGAACGATCTTCTCGATGATGCGGAACGCATAGAATATTTAAAAGACCATATCCGAAAGGTAATGCAGGCACATAAAGAGGGTGTTAATGTAAAAGGCTACTTTCTCTGGTCACTCATGGATAACTTCGAATGGAACCATGGGTACGGTATGAGATTCGGAATTATCAGGGTGGATTTTAAGACTCTTAAGAGAAGCTGGAAAAAGAGCGCTTACTGGTATCAAAATCTTATTAAAACAGGGACACCCGGCTAAACGGATTATATACTCCGCCCCCCTGTGTCAGTCCGGCTATCTTATGCTGTTCCTTACCGCTTCGGCATGTGAAAAATCGGCAGCAGGTTCTTCGGAAAAGTTTAGTATCTGTTCCGGTTTGAGTTTATCAATAAAATAACCCGCAAATCTCATACGGTACATTCCGTTTGCACAATGTTCATCCGTGGAAAAGATTACTTTCATATCTCTCCTTTTAACCTCATCCAGAAGAAGAAGGTTCCCTTTAAAATAGTTCGGAAACATATTCAGTTCCACAGCTTTCCCATGCTGCCACACGATATCCGTTATGTCGCCGATATATTCGCTGTAAATATCAGGGTTCAGAGCAAAAAACGGATGGGCAAGCGCAATAACTTTTTCATCCGACATTGCCTTTTCGATTCGTTTAAGCACGGTATCGATCGGATGACCGTAAAGCCTGTGGAGGCTTGCCAGCGCAAAGGATATATTATCTCTGATATCATCGGGAATATCCGTAGAACCATCTTCCATGATATTCGCCTCTATGGAATGATAAACCCTGATTCCTGTTTTCTCCGAAAGTTCACAGACAGCCTCTTTCTGCCTGATAAATTCTTCCGGGGACATCGTGTATAAACGATTATCAGGATTCAACGCATGGTCGGTAAGAGCTATCCATGAATACCTCAAAGCCTTTGCCCTTCTCAGTATTGTTTCCATTGTGTCCATACCATCCGAAAATTCGGTATGAGTATGAAAATCTCCTCTTATTTTCCTATGGATTACAGGATAATCATTCCATACCCTCAGTATTTTTTCCGCAAGCTCATTATCATCCAGTACTTTTATATAATTCCGTAACACCTCGAGGGACATATGTATTTTTCTATAAGCCCTTTTATCCTTCTTATAAAATTCCGATGCATGACCTCTGCCGTTTCTAACGTAATAATCAATGGCATACTCGATAAATTCATCGTCCACTCCCGAAATATTAAAAAAATCATACAGCCTGTCTTTTCTCATACCCTTCTAACCTCTGGTTCTATAGCCCTGTTCCGAAATATAGTGTAACATCTAACGGTAATCCGTTTATCCTAACCAATATAATGAAAGAACATGAAATGGTAAACTTTAAACAGCTGAAAGGTTCCGGTAATTTTTACTTTATAAGACACGGACAGAGTACCGCCAATATAGAAAAGATAATACAGGGGCACTTAAACTGTCCGCTTTCAGGTACCGGGAGAAGACAGGCAGAGCAGGCCGGAACATGGCTCAAAGATAAAAAGATCGACAAAATTCTTACATCACCTCTCGACAGAGCGAAAACAACCGCAGAATTAATAGCTGAAGAAACAGGCTGCTGTACGACAGAGGTTGTTCCCAACCTCATAGAACTCGATACCGGAGTATTCAGCGGATACTCTCTTAAGGAAGCTGCGGAAAAGTTTCCCGTGGATTACATGAATTTTTATCTGTACAGCTGGGAAGGTGTCCGCAAAGCGGAAAGCAAAAAACATATCTACAACAGGGCCGTTAATCATTGGGAATACCTGTTTTTACTTTTTAATTCCGGAAAACGAAATATCGTAAGCGTAAGCCATGCAGGGCTGATACAGTGGCTTATTAAAGCATCCTTCGGACACAGGGAATGGCTTCCCTTATTTCCCATGACAAACTGTGGTATTTTTCAGTTTGCAGTGCGGAACATGCCCATAGAAACATTCGGAAAAACCTCTTTTCCGAATAAAAGCACGAGTGCCGCCGGCCGGCCGGATGTTAACATCTTATCCTCTTCGGAAAATACGGAATACACATACCGGTGCGAGTGGAAGCTGATAAACTATCATGCCGATCAGGCCTTAAAGTAATATATTAAAACCTGACTATCAGTATAAGTGGAAATAAAACATTTTCAATAATTTAAAAGGAAACTATTGAAAATCGATTAACTTATGATTAGAATCAATCAGATTCGTTAAGGAGAGTTTTATGTCTAATTATTTGTATCTATTACTCACTCCGGAAGCCCTGGTTGCATCCATGCTTCCGCCGGAAGAGTTCGGTGCATATTTAGCGGTAGGGACGGAAAAACGTGCACACGGACAGGCCGTTTTCTTTAAAGTCGAAGATTTGCCGGATGAAATATTCAATTTAGCTGATATGGAAAAGCGCTGTATTCCTCATCCGAACGGCGAACCGAAACATTCGGTTTATCTTTCTATCTACAGGGTACTGGAAAGGGTTCCTGTAAATTCTTTAAGGAACCTCTATCTTACTACTCCGGACGGAAAAGTCCTGGAACTCCGGCAGAGTAAGGATCTACCGGAACATATACATAAGTACAACCTGTACCAGGAGCTTGCTCCTGTAACATCCAGGGTTGTAAGCGGCCTTAAACCGGTCGATCTTATACATTATATAACCGATAAAGAGCACAACTTATTTGTTCCCAGAATATGCTTTGTCGATTTACGGCTCGGAGAACTGGCGGAGGATCCTGCAGGAGGCATAGTGGGAGACCTCCCATACAGAAATGTGGAACACTTAAGGGATTGTATTATTCAGATTCAGAAGAACCCGGATAAACCGACTAAAACCGTAAACAGAGTAAATCCTCAGTGGTTTCCATATAGAGCGGTAGCAACAGGTGTCTATGCCGGTGACAGGGACAGTTCCCTTTACTATCCGTTTCCATCGGAAAAAGAACTCCAGACAAAATATTACGACTGGTGGCGGTCTGCATCTATTATGGGTGATTCATTCGGCACTCTGTTTTAGGAAATTTTAATATACTTTTTCTGAATGATTCGAAATTCAATTTTCCAGGATAGTAATCTCTACCCGTCTGTTTAGTCTTCTGCCCTCTTCTGTGGAATTGTCAGCGACAGGTTCACGGGAACCTTTGCCCTGAAAGGACATCTGTATCTCGCTTTTGGCACCGATAGAGAGCAGGTAATCACCGACTGCCTTTGCCCTCTGTTCGGAGAGAATCTGACAGCTCTTTTCCGTTCCGATACGGGCTGTATGTCCTGTTATAAGTATATCCCTTTCCGGATACTGTTTTAAAATATCCCCTATTTTTCTCAATTTCTCCTTCTCCGGCGAAACAAGCACAGATGAATCGGGCGGAAAATGTATATTCGCAAGATTTATAGTTACCCCTCTGCTATCCGCCTTTACTGTTGCATTGGGAATATTTTTCTCCCTGATCTGTTTCTTAATCTGCGCAACCGTTTTCTTTTTATCCAGATCTGTTGTATAAATTATCTTTCCACTCGCCATACCTTGATACTCGACATAATCTCCGGAAGTAAGATGATATATAAAATCGAATTTCTCTTCATAGCTGTCCGGTTTCCCGGCATCATTATCCCAGTAATACGTCTGATGAGAATATCCCGTAATTACAGACGGTACCGTATTTGAATATTGATACTTATATTTCACCTTGTAAAATACCGAATAATCGATACCGATCACTGCAAGTTCCTTTCCGTTTTTCTCTACCTTGCCTTTATAAGTATAATTAACCAGTACCGGAAAATGAAACGCATGATTTATACCGAAATTTCTCCTTAAATCATGAACTTCTTCACCCTTTGCAGTCCATGTATCGCCCTGTTTTAAATCCTTTTTCGGAAAAATAGGCACATTCCGTACAACCGGCATAAAATACTGCGGATCTATAGTGTAATAGCCCTGTGCATCACGCCAGAACACCGATAAATAATTATCCGACAACTTATAAGTGGAATTTCTACCGTATGCTCTTTCTGATGTTTGAAAATTACACAGGTATTTTGCCGAATTACCCCGAACTTCCGAAACCTCTACGGATATTTTATCCAGTATATCTGCATTATGAGAAAATTTGCCGTTAATGGAAACCTTTTCAGTTACCGAAGTAACAAATCTGTATTTTTCTCCTTTTATATATTTAAATTTAAAGATATCAGAGTATGCGCTTAAAACCGCTGATATCATCAAAATTACAAATAAAACCTTTTTCACAATTTAGTCCTTTGCCGAATATCTCATCCGTCTAATACAACCATATTCCGCCTGTTAATACATTCGGCCTTAAAATGTATAATATTTAAGAAATCTAAGACTGCACCGTGTATTAAAAAATTTAACACAATGCCTTCCACGGGGATGTATTCCGATATAACGATCTATTTTTAAAATTACTTGACAAAACAACAGGGTAACTATTACTTTATAAATACGTTCTTTGCAAAATAAAAACAGACAGAAGATTATGCTTTTTGGAAACAGGAAAAGGGAAAAACCAGATGCGGAAATTTTTGGTTATCTAGGAGAAGCAGGTTATACAAGGCCGACATTACTGCAGACAAAAGTAATCCCCTTAATTCTGAAGGGTGGGGATGTAGCTGTTGAAGCCGGGGAGAAAACAGGCAAGACTGCCGCTTTCATTCTGCCGATTACAAAAATAATTAAAATCGGAAAACCAGGGATAAAGGCGGTAGTCCTGGCCTCTGATTCGGATAAGGTCAGGAAAACGGTAAAGGAGTTGAACAAGTTTCTACGCAGTGGATCCGAAATCAACTTTATAGCTTTACACGAAGAAAGTGAAATCCGGAGAGAGGTACGGCAGCTCTTAAAACCTCATGATATTATTGTTGGTACGCCTAAACGGTTTATAGATCATATTCGAAGGGGCAATATAAAGTTTGATCATCTACAGATTGCCGTTATAGATGTACCCGGTACAAAAGACAAACAGAGCTTTACTGCAGATGCTGAATTTGTCGTTTCGAAATTTCCGCATACAAGACAGCTTGTTGTATTTACTCCGGACTTTAAGGAAGACGGCGGACTTTTTGATCTGCTTTCACATCCTGACGTTATAACTGTGTCCGATTGGAAAAGCGCCGGTAAAAAAGCAGTACATGCATTTATCGAAGCCGGGGAAAGGGAAAAACTTTCACTCGTCAGCAATGTAATACTTGCAGAGAAGCTTAACAGGGTGGTAATCTTCTGCGGTGCAGATCCGGATATTCCGAAAGTTGCAGATAATTTAAAACAGGAAGGTTTCTCTGCGGTTTCTCTTCAGAAAAGTGTACCTTTTACTAAAAGAAATCAAATTGTTCATGACTTTAACAAAGGCACTACGGATATTATCATAACAACAGATTCAGTTTTAGACGGCCTTGCATGCAATGCACGGCATATACTGAACTATGATATACCATCAAATACAGATGGCTATAAAAAAAGGATGAGCATTAATCGGGAGAGTATTATACATCTCGATTCCGTCACAACATTTCTTGTCAGGGAACAGTACAAAGAATTATTACAAATACAGGAGAACATGGAAATGGATATCAAAAAAACAGAAGTACCGGATACGGATGATATAATAAAAGGAACTATACAGAGAATAGTACAAAAGATAAAAGAAGAGGAAAATCCGGATATTTTAAACAGTTATAAAAAGGTTATTAAAAGGAATGTCCCCTTTTTCTTAAGATCTTATTTTTCCGCATATCTCTTTAAACAGTATTTCGAACAGGGGAAACCGGAAAACCTTAAGACTACAAAATTGTTTATCAGCGTTGGTAAAAACCGCAGAGTATTCCAGAAAGACCTTGTAAATCTTTTTCTTAATAATTTTAACATAAAGAGATCGGAAATCGGTTACATACGAATTCTGGATAATTACTCATTCATCGACGTTCCCTCTAATGTTGCAGATGAAGCGATAAAAAAACTCAACGGTTCCGAATTCCACGGACGCAGGATAACCGTAAATTTCGCCAGGAAAAGAGAAGATAAAAGGCCTTAAGTGGATTCCCTCACAATTCCGGAGAATACAACCTTTCAGGAAGCGGTTACGGAAATAGAGATCGGATGCGGCAATGGACATTTTATTTCACGGTATGCCGAAGCAAATAAAGAAAAATATTTAATAGGAATAGAATTAAAACAGAAACGTTGTTTAAAGGCTGTTAAAAAGGTAAATGAAAATAAATTAACAAATGTTAAAATAATTCAGAGCAGGGCCGAAGCCGTTCTAAAACAATTACCGGCATTATCCGTTGACAAATTCCATATCTACTTCCCCGATCCATGGCCGAAATTTCGACACAGGAAAAGGCGCTTTTTACGGATGCAGAATCTAAAAATCCTGTATAGTGTTTTAAAGCCGGGGGGCGGAATATTTTTTATAACTGATTTTTTCGACTACTACATGCAGACCAAGATTTTGCTTCTGCTATACCCGGGTTTCCGCCTGAAGGAAGAACCATTTCCGGATGAAGTATTTATATCCATATACGGCAAAAAATTCATGGGAGCCGGCAAACCCGTTTACTATCTCTCCGCGGAGAAAGCACCGGATTCAGCACTTACTTTATATAGTAATGCAGAATAAACAGAACGAAGAAAAGATTTATCAGAAGATCACTGAAAATAAAAAAAGCGGAGAGCAGTTCGTAAAATCTAGCCCATTTCTGACGACGATATGATAATTTTTCGGGATCTCCCGGAATTGCTACCATTTCAGCCATCGGATCATCAGGCTTCATAATATAACAATTATCATCTTCTTCGACGTATTTTCCATAAATATTAAAACCTCCGCTTTTTAATGCTTTTAATCCCATATGTACAGAACTCCTTAGCGGAAGTTTTTCCGTAAGTTTAAATATTTTCGAATCACTCTTAACGATTCCCTCTTCTCTGTTCCAGACAGCTCCGGATATCTCTATGCACTTTTCACCGGTAGGAAACCGTGATATTCTGAGCCCTTCCTTTCTGCGGCTCTCCGCAGGGAAATATCTGAGAGGCAGACGTATAAGATCGCGCTCCGCCCGTAATATTCTTCCCTGCTTCCACGATCTCTTATAAAAAAAGTAGAGAATTACACCGGGCGGGAGCATCGATGAAATCGGGAAAAAGCTCAAAGTAATTGCAAACAGAGCGGGTATCCTTAAAAGAGGATTGTACAGCATGATATATGCTGCGAGGATAAGGGAAAAACTTCCGGTTATAAGAGACGGAACGGTAAACTGGTTAAAGTACTCATTGCTCTGTCTCCCTCCCCATATTGCACGCTTTAAAATGCTTTCCTTATTCCCGTCATATATAACGGCGATAAGGCTGTGGTTTTCCTGCGCTTTAAATATCCCTCTTCCCTTCTCGGCAAACAAACAACCTCCTACAAACACCTGTGTACCCATAGGTAATGATGAAATTTTACTCCACAAAATACTCTGAGGCTCCTCATCCGGTAGAATTTTTTCCGGACTTTCATATTCCGTTTCTTCGGAGAAAAATGAAAATGACGGCAATATATATACTCTGACATCTTCCATGTTGACAGCAACAGACATATCTCCGCTTTTTACCCAAATTGTATTCTCCCCCTGAATTGCCTCTAACGAGCCGAAAAATCTGTACTCTCCGATTAGCCCTTCCGAACTCTCACTAACCTCAGAGTACGTTATAAACGGCTTTAAAGATAATTCTACAATCCGTTTCCTGAATTGTCTCCAATGAGACCTTACCCAGAAAGCCCCTAATCCGGGTATTAAGCCGAAAAATACAAAAGCAATAAAAAAAACCAGAAAAAGATAGCTAATTATTATACTCACCCTTTTATTGTATTGAAAAAATATAATAAATATTTTAACGTTACTATAACATGATCGAACGAATTATTGTAGATCCTTTAAGAACCAATTGTTACATATACTCCAGCATAAAAAACAGATGTATAATCATCGATCCGGGCGGCCAGGAGCAGGAGATAATTTCGAACATAGATATGTTAAACCTGATCCCCGAAGGAATCGTATTTACACACGGACATTTTGATCATACAGCCGCAGCCGGAAAATTAAAGGAATATTACACAAACCGCAATCTGGATATCAAATTGGCCATTCATGAAATGGATAGAGAGTACCTCGGCAAAACTGCCCGTAAAAGAAATGAGAGAGATTTTAACGAGTTGGGTTTCCCGGCAATGGATATAAACAGCGATATTTATTCCGGTCTGCCGGAAGCGGATATTATTCTTCATGAGGGCGATTGTATTTTTGATACCAATCTTACCGTAATCGAAACACCGGGACATACTATGGGCAGTATCTGTCTGTTCGGAGAAAGTGAGCATATTTTATTCTCCGGAGACACGATTTTCTTCGAAGGCATAGGCAGAGCGGATCTTCCCGGAGGCAACGAACAGACACTCATAAACAGTATAAAAGAAAAAATTCTTGTTCTGCCGGGCGATACAAGAATATTTCCGGGCCATGGACCCTTAACCAGTATAGAAAGAGAACTTAAGGGAAATCCTTTTATAATATAAACTGTTTAAAACAGCGGTGATTAATATCCGTCCATCGATTTAATCTTTAAAAGAAGTTCTTTTAATTTGGGATGCTGATCGATCTCGAGAGTCACCTCTTCTTCGTCCTTACCTTTGATTAATATAAGATTACTCTTTATTTCACCCTTCCAGTCATAACCGCAGTTTAAGCATTTTGAAAAAGACCTTACCTTTGCGTTATAATGAAAAACATTAAGAGAACCGCATTCAGGACATTTTTCTTCTATATATATAAGGTCGACTGCAATCTCATTTATTCCATCCAGCTCATGCGGCTTAACAAGATGAAAAGTCTGATGCACACCTGCAATATTGGAAAACAACAGTATATTACCATCCTCTAAAAAAAGTCTCGTCACGGAACCGGATGCTACTTTTACCCCGGGCAGAATAAGCGGACAGAGCCTGCCCTTACTGTCCTTTTCATAAAATTCAACCTCATCGCCGGGTCTGACCCAGCCGGGTATTATTGTATGATAGCTCCCGAGAATCGGTGAAAAATAAAACCAACCTTCTCTCCTGTCCGTGACCCTGATTCCAAATAGTTTTACAGAGGGAAGGTTATCCACAAGAATGGTATTATCTATCAGGTTTTTATTTTCGGGATAAATAACCAGCCTGTCATTTTTAAAATCTTTCATGGCATTCACAACAATCCACCATAATAATGTGTGACTTAAAACAATCTGTCAAGACTGCTTTTTTATGTCTTTGCTATGCTACGAGATTTATAATTAAACCGGTATCAGGCTTAAACACCATTCCGTACTGTTCTGCACCCGGAGATTTTATCCTTAATTGTGCAGATAAACCGGATATTAAAGAATCGATGTTGCGGGCTGTAATTTTTACATTTTTTATTTTATTAACGGTTTTACTTTTCCGGCTGCGAAGGATTCTATCCAGAAGATCATCCAGGACACGCAGTTTATAGAGGGGGATATCCGCCCTCCTGTTTCTGGAGGGCACCGGCATTATATGCTTGAACACAGCAGAAATGGCGTTTAAAGGGGCTACCGGAAGCAGTAATTTACCCCGCATACCACGGATGCTTATTATATTCGGAAATGCCGTATTTGTTACGAAAGAGACTGCTCCAATCAAACCTTTTCCGCCTCCGATATTAATTATCGGCAAAACAGAAAAACATTATTATGCAGGAACAGTTTATATTTAGTTGATTTTTTTCTCTTCCCTGGATTTACACTCCACACACAGCAGAGCATATGGAATGGCTTCCAATCTCTCTTTAGGAATCTTTTTACCGCATTGCATACATATCCCGTAACGTCCATTTTCTATTCTGGACAGTGCGGCATCTATAAGATTAAGCCGGTTTACATCCTTTGAACCGAGTATTTCCAGAGTTTTCTTATCAAGATCATCCGCAGCAATATCCGCTAAATCTTTCGGGTCTATATCTTCCAGAATATTTTGAAATTCTTCACTCTCAGCAGCAAGATGCTTAAGGATTTCTTTTTTCATCTTAATAAGCTTATTCTTCATATCAAAAACGAAATCTTTTTCCATCCTACCTCTCCATTTTTTAATATATGTACGAGCAAGACAATTTGAATCAAAAATAAAAAAATGTCAAGTGTGCTGATGCAGACAGGTTGACACAATAGGCACTTTATCTTTAAATTCCATTTATACGCCATGATTAAAAGGAGGGCTGTTTGGCTAAAGAGGAAGCGATAGAAGTGGAAGGAACTGTAAAAGAATCCTTACCAAATACAATGTTTAGAGTGGAGCTTGGAAACGGACATCTTATTCTGGCCCATCTATCCGGAAAAATGAGAAAACACTACATAAGAATAGTACCGGGAGATCGTGTAAAAGTTGCTCTCTCCCCATATGATCTTACGAGAGGGAGAATAATTTATAGAGAGCGTTAACGAAGTATAACCCAGAGGGCACCTTTTCCACCATATTCCCGTTCTGCAGACCCGAATTCACCGGTTGATTTATTTTTTTCCAGGAAATCTATTACAACCCTGCGCAATACAGGTCCGTTTGTGGAATGTATACCCTTTCCATGAATTATCAAAACTTTCTTAAATCCCCGGTTTCTGCTTTTCGTTATAAAGGTGCCCAGGGCGTTCACTGCATCGGCCTTTTTTAGCCCATGCAGGTCGAGAACATCCTGTGGTTTTAATTTTCTTAAGAATTCTCTTCTCTTTACCGCCCGTTTTTTTGCATCCTCATAACTCTTTTCATCCTTTCCCTGCACAGGGGGATATTTATCTATTATTTTTCCGAAGTCCATAGTATCATAAAAAGTACTTTACAGTTAAACCCTTCGTCAAGTACTATTAAGAAATTACCATGGACATACTGAGTAATATTTTAAAGCCGGAACAAAGAATTGCCATTGCAGTAGGAAGCCGGCTGCAGTAAACAGTATTACAGATGCATCGAATGCTGCACTATTGGAGAGAGGAGTACACTTTAAATTCGGCAGCAACGGAAACCTCGTACGGTTCTAATTTACTTACTCATTAATCGAACAGTACGGTTCCTGACACAATCCACCCGAGTATTCCGTCTCCGGTTCTTATCAATCTGTATCCTCCGGCAGTTTCCAGAACCTCCACTGCAGTTCCTTTTTTAAGATGAATCCATGGTCTGGCTATATTTTCAGGTATTTTTTTAAGCTCGCTTTTCTCCACGGCAATGATTCCTGTCTTTTTATACAAATAGTGCACTGAATATGCGAACAAACCTGCACAAACAAAAAGAAACACAGAAAGCATTATGAGCAGCAGAACAATTCGTATATCTTTTTTGCGAAGATATACAATAAGGAAAAGGAAAAAAACATTGAAAATAACTATGATTAAAATAAAGAGATAATTCGGATCGGGAAATACGGATGGCATAATCTGATTATCAAGAGCATTTTTAAGCTCCAGACCCTTAAGATACTTTCGTGCAGTATAATCCGAAGGGTTTAACTTAAGCAC
>QILZ01000138.1 GCA_003233545.1 Spirochaetales bacterium | reverse complement strand
CGAAAAACAGCTTGGTTCGTATAGACCAGTTTTTCATGCAATACCTCCGAATTATTATTCTCTACTATTAATTTCCTCACTTTAATACCTGCAGGATCTGCTGCCGGAACCCTGTTACAATATATGAGTATATGCATAACCTGAAAAATTACAATTTTTTTTAAAAATCCTTAAGTATAACATGCGCATGAATTATTGTTTAAATCCGATCATTATACTATTATTACGCAGGTATAAGGCGGAAGAGAGAAATCAGGATGACAGAAATAAATACAAATGTAAGCTTAAGGGATGGAACGGAACTTAATATACGGCAGCATACGGCACCTTCGGCAGATTTAGCCGATACGGTTATCCCCTTTCTTGCACATAAAGGTTCCGCCTGGCTTAACGATATCAGAAGCCGGCTAAACGGTGATTACACTGAAAGCACCGACTATTTTTTTCTGGGTTATATCGGAGGAAAGCCGGTATCGCATCTCTGGCTTACCGTATCTAAAGAAATTAAGTCCATTGCATTGGCCGGCCATATTTACACCAGCGGAAAATACAGGGGACACGGTATATCGGGTAAATTACTCAACACTGCTCACAGGTTTTTTTTCGATACAGGAGGGAAGATTATAGTACTGCAGACAGCCAATCCCGCTGCATATGAATACTACAGGAAATACGGCTACAAAACTCTTATCGGAAATCCTTTACAGAAACAGTCAGCGGTCATGTATACCGAAAAAGAACCGGGTTTACTGGAAATCCTGACGAGACAGGAAAAGAATACCTACTGGGTAGAAAGAAGGGACATTACTACCGGAGACCTGCCTGCCTTACTTCTTCTCTACAGTATTAATGGTGAAACTTCGGTTAAAATTAAGAACAGACCACAGGGTGTACTTACAGGCTGCGAAACAGAAGCGGTATTCGGGTCCCTGTTTAGAAAGAATCCCGAAACGGGGAGGGCTGTTTTTATAAATCGAGTGGAAACCGGGGAGAATTTAATAAGATCTATTATTACGGTCCGAAGGCGTACAATCCCGGTCGAGAGAGTTTTAGACTTCGATTTTTTCCTTCTGTCCGGTTTCGAAGAGGGATTCTATCTGCTGGCCGAAGAACTCTTTGCAGAAATTGATAAATTTCCGGAACTTATCCTTGAATATCAGGGATGTGATAAATATAAATTCGGAATATTAAGAAAACTCGGTTTTAAGATTATACGGGAAGAAACGGATTATTATCTCTATCACGGCAATAAAATAGCAGCTTCTGTCTTTAGAAAAAATCTTCCTTAAATCAGAGTACAACGGAGGTAAAAAAATTTCACTGCACTCCCTGTTTCTGCCGGTAGTATATACTCTTATTCAAATAGCCCTTCTGCTTGCCCTCGGATTCTGGCTTACAAAGTACAGGGGGTGGAATTACACATTTTTTAAGAATTTAAGCAGATTTATAGTAAAAATCGCCCTGCCGATATATTTTTTTGTAAAAGTTTCAAAAACAAACATTTCCGATATCCGGAGAGGTCTGCTCTTTCCCCTGGCAGCCCTTCTTATTTCGGCTGCCGGAGTGGCGGTATCGGCGGCTGTTTTTTACTTTCTGCCCGTTAAACATAGCGAAAAAAGGGCCGGCATGGGGATGTCTGCTTTCGGGAACAGTGCGTACATTCCCCTGCTGCTCATAGAAATATTCCCGGTAACTCTTCCGGCTGTTGCTTACAAATTCGGATTGGAAATTCCCGCATTGTATGTAGGGGCATATCTGCTTGTGCTGAGTCCGCTTTTATGGTCTGTTGGTAATTTCCTCGTTTCCGCCAGCCCGGGAAAAATGAAATTTAAAGATTTCCTCTCCGCCCCGCTTATGGGTATATTAGCCGGCTTTACAGTAGTCTTGCTTCATCTTCAGCCTGTTCTCTTTAATCCGAAACTGCCTTTTTTTCATATATACAGTGCTCTTAACCGCATAGCACCGGTTACACTCCCCCTTATCATGATTTCTCTGGGTTCTATGATAGCAAACCTGTCCTACAAAAAAGGTGAAAATCATTCACGGATAATAGTAACCCTGTATGTCTCTCTTATAAGATTTCTCTTCTTCCCTGCCCTTTTCTTTTCTCTCTATTTTTTACTCTTTAAGAAGCTCGCACTTAGTCCTGTTCAGATATGGGTAATCTTCCTGGAAATGCATATCCCTCCTGCAGCCAACCTCTCTGTTATGGCGGCTCAGGCGGAGATTAACGAGGATACCGTGTCTTTTACCCTGTTATTTACATATATCCTATACCTGTTTCTGCTCCCCCTGTATCTTCTCTTTTTTCTCTCCCTGCCCGGAATATTATAATTCCGGACAGATAAGCAGGGTTCCGGAAAATACCTTATTCATGTACCTGTTCGGTTAAAACCCTGTTAATTAGTTTAAGCCGTTTTTTATAGTATTCATCCCATGTTACTGCACTGTTTTTGGTATCTTTGATTTCCGTAAGACTTTTCATCTTATCTACCACTATGTATCCTTCCGGATTTTTATACTGTGCCACTGGTATAATCTTAATGTTTTTAATATCCGGACCGGAATTTGTAAATGCGACAGTTACTGTAAACAATACCGAATCACCCGTATAGTTAATAACAGCACCCGAATTATCAGGCTTAAGCGATTTAGTCATACCGGAAATGAGGTTGCCCGTAGAATAAAGTATCAGTTTTCTCAAATCATTATGCATTACAATTTCATAGGGCTGGAGAACATGTGGATGATGAGAATATACGATATCGACGCCGGATTCGATTAATTTGTGAAAAAATGAAACCTTTTCACGTTCAGGTTTTAAATAATACTCTTTTCCGCCGTGGTAAGAGAGTATTAAAAGACCGGCTTTTTTCCTGATTTTTCTTATATATTTTAACAACCCTGTTACTGCCTCTTTATTACGATAATCCGCTAAAAAGACATAGGGTGACTTCTTAAGCCTGTTTAAAAACTGAGATACTGCTATAAAATAAATACGCTGCTTTTTTATATTTATAACTTCAGGCACAAATCCCTTCTGCAGGTTCCCCCTGATGCCTGAAAAATAGATCTTTCCGTTATAAAGCCGTTTTAAGAATTCAATAGAACGTATTGTCTGGAAAACTCCGTTTATTCCGTAATCATAGATATGATTATTGGCAACTGAAAAAACCTGAAACCCGGAATCAATCGCAGCTTTTATATAATCTCTATGAACATTGAATCCCGGATAACCGGAAACCGCCTTACTCTCATCGATTGTGAATTCGAGATTCGCAAAGCTTAAATCATCATCAGAGAGAACATCCTCTATATTCTTATATATGACACTGTAATCCGGCACTATAAGGTTAATAACATGAGCCATTATGTCACCGGCAAATGTAAGTTTCAGAGTATCTTCCCCATACAACGGACCTTTTAATATTATTAAACGGATAATTATTAATATAATGATCGGTTTACTTTTCATTACCATATTCCTGTTATATAATCGCCTTTAGCTGGTTCTTAACATTATACATTAAAATCCGATGATATAAATATTTTACGGAGGTACATCAAAAATGAACAGTATAAAAGAACTTGTGCTTAGAACAAGAAGCTACAGAAGGTTCGACAACTCTGCAAAGCTATCTACGGAAGAACTCGTGTCTCTTATCGAGCTTACAAGGTTCACCTCATCCGCAGCGAATCTCCAGCCGCTTAAATATATAGCTTCCGCCGAGCCGAAGATAAATTCTCTGATTTACAGTACATTAGCCTGGGCGGGTTATATAAAAGATTGGAAGGGCCCCGAACCGGATGAACAGCCTGCAGGGTACATAGTAGTACTTACCGATCAGCAAATTAAGAGTAATGCGGACATCGACGTTGGAATATCAGCACAGACTATACTGCTGGCAGCATCGGAAAGAGGCCTGGGAGGCTGTATTTTTTCTTCCGTTAAACGGGACAAATTAAAAAATTTACTGGAAATCCCGGATTATCTTGCCGTTTCTATTGTCATTGCCGTGGGTAAACCAATCGAAAAGGTTGTTATCGAGGACGCAGGTCCCGGAGCTTCGATAAAATATTACAGAGATTCGGAATCCGTACATCATGTGCCGAAAAGAAAACTCGAAGAGATCCTTTTAAAGACCTATTAGTAACGTCGTTAACCAAACAACCGAAAAAACGGATAACCGACAGGAACTTTTTACAATCTTCCGGAAACAAGGTATATTATAACGGTCAGGACGATTCCTACGGCGATTCCTGCGGCAACTTCAGCCGGCGAATGCCCGATCATGGAGGGAAGCTCCATCCTCTCGTTTTCAGGGAGCTTCCGGAACAGTCTGTTTAATGCCCGCGAGTGAAGTTCCACGGTTCCGCGCAGGCGGAAGGCATCGTAAATAACAATTATGGAAAAAACGAATGAAACGGCAAAAACCTGCGAATATATACCGGCTTCTATTCCAACCGCTGTAGTCAGAGCCGTTACAAAAGCGGAATGTGCACTTGGTATGCCCCCTGCTGAAAAAAAATAATGTACCTGCAGTTTTTTATTTTTCAGAGAGTAAAAAACAACCTTAAAACTCTGACATAGAAGCTGAACCGCTAAAGCCGTAATTAAGGCCAGACTTACATTATTTTTCCAGATCATGTAATTAAGAATAAAAGAAAGTTAAGTACTTATCAAGCTATCAAAAATTCTTTATTATTTTACGTGACCGTGCTGTTAAGGTTTTAGCAACCCTCTTTAAGAAGGAAAAGATGAAGAATAATATGGAAATTCTAATAGACAGGATAATCGAATCGTATACGACAATAGGCGGCATGAATCACCTGGAGGGGCCTAATCTGCCGTCGAGACAGAGTATCATAAGAATCGTTAATGATCTGGAGTCCGTACTCTTTCCCGGTTTCAGGGATGAAGAAAGCCTGGACCGGTTCAACTACAGGTATATAATAGCGAGTAAAATTACAGGCGTAGCGCAGAAATTACAGGAAGAACTTTCCAAAAGCCTCCGTTATTTAAACGGCAATACAAAAAAGAAAACCGATAACAGAAATTCGGATATTCGTGCGGAAAAAATCGTTTTAAAACTGTTAAAAATATTCCCGGATATCAGGCAGATAATAAAAGCGGATGTGGAAGCCGCCTTTATGGGAGACCCCGCAGCGAAATCCCATGAAGAAGTTATACTTTCGTATCCCGGCATGGAGGCTATTCTTGTGCACCGTATTGCCCATGAATTATGGGCAGAAGGAGCACCTCTTATTCCCAGGATTATGAGTGAATATATCCATGGAAAAACAGGCATAGATATTCATCCCGGTGCCAGGATAGGAAAATATTTTTTTATCGACCACGGGACAGGCGTTGTCATAGGCGAAACAACGGTAATCGGCGACAGGGTTAAGATATACCAGGGAGTAACACTCGGCGCTTTAAGCATAAAAAAATCACTCGGCAACAAAAAAAGGCACCCGACGATAGAAGACGATGTAACCATCTATGCAGGTGCAACAATTCTCGGTGGAAATACAATTATAGGCAGGGGTTCCATTGTCGGGGGTAATGTCTGGCTTGTATCATCGATACCGCCTAACAGCAAGATATACAATAAGCCCGGTCATTACACGTTAAAGAGCACCCCGGAAAAAATACAGGACTTCCAGATATAGAATATTTTCTCCGAATAAACCGGTAAATTATCTTTTAACATACACGACAGAGATATAGCTGGACCCCAGTCCTTTTATTCTCTTTATCCAGGAAAGAAATTTTTCGGCTTCCGGTTTACTGGCATAGGGTCCGATTCGCACTCTGAAAAAGGTCGTTCCCTTTATATCTCTTGTCAGGATTCTCGAAGATACTCCCTGTGATACGAGCCTGGCCTTAAGTTCTTCGGCTTTCGTATTACTCTTATATGATCCTGCCTGTATCCAGTATTGCTTTACAGTTTTAAGAACCCGCTTTGCCGGTTTTCGGGACCGTGTTTCGGTCTTTAATATGGATTTTTCATGCTTAACAGGTTTTTTCCCGGCCTTTGTCTGCACAAAAGAGGAAACGGCTTTCGATGGTTTTTGCGGAGACACACCTTTTTGTGCCGAAGGGGATGAACCGCCGCCCTTTTCTCCCACGATAATCGTCATTTCCTTAGGCCGGGTTGTGGCAGAGGGCTCGAGACCGGGTAATTTTGAATTACCACGCATATATTCGTAGGAATTAAAACCGGTGTCGGTTAACGCGGCTGTACCTTTATTCCCGCTTACTGCGGCTTTCTCCGTAGCAGGTTTTAAAAAGTATAAACCGCTTGCCATAACCGCAACCAA
Organism: Spirochaetales bacterium; assembly: GCA_003233545.1. Classification (GTDB taxonomy): domain Bacteria; phylum Spirochaetota; class Spirochaetia; order SZUA-6; family SZUA-6; genus SZUA-6. The sequence goes on along the minus strand of QILZ01000138.1, from coordinate 6,732 downwards.
AAGCAGGGTAACGGCAAGTATGACCCAGATAATCTTCTGCTTCTCCATTAATTATCCCTTTAATAAACCTTTACTGTAAAGAATTCTTTTGATCTTTTTACCCGCCGCTGTAATGTTTCCCGAATTCCTTACATTATAAATATCGACCTGATACCGGCTGGATTTAGGACAGATTCGCCTTTGATCGAATAATCTTTTAAGTGCACGAAAAATCGGCAATTTATCCCTTTTTAATGCTCTTATAAGCCGGATAATAAAAGGGGCATTAACACATATCACAAAATCACAGAGCTGATGTAAACCCATGCGGAAGAGAATCGCAGCATTTATAACAATATTTCCGCCGCTTTTATCGATAATCTCTTTAACCTCTTTAACCATGGCAGGGTGGAGTATCGACTCCAGAACAGCCCTGTTCCTTCTGTTGCCGAAGATGAGTTCCCCTAACTTCATCCTGTCGATAGTACCTGCTTTATCAACCACGGACCTCCCGAATACGGAAATAATCTTTCCCCTTTCTCTTTCAAGAACAGTATGGCCTATGGCATCCACATCTATTACCATAAAACCATATTCCCGGATAAAACCTGCAATAATATTTTTCCCGGAACAGTACTTTCCGGCAATTCCTATAACCATACTAGTGAATATCACCCCAGCTTTTCCCGGATTCAATATTAACCTTAAGGTGCACAGGTATTTCAAGCACATTCTCCATCCCGTCTTTTACCATCCTGCTTACCGGTTCCAGTTCGTCCTCCGGGACCTCTAAAATCAGTTCGTCGTGTACCTGAAGAAGCATGGAAGCTCTAAAATTATTACTTTTTAAACTATCGGAAACCTTTATCATGGCAAGTTTTACAATATCCGCCGCACTTCCCTGAACTGGAGTGTTTACAGCTATCCTCTCTGCAGACATTCTCTCTGTTCTGTTGCTGCTCGAAATACCGGTAATTGTCCGCTGTCTTCCCATTATTGTTTTTACAAATCCTGACTTTTTAGCCTCTTTAACCGTTTTGTCTATGTAATTACTGACACCGGAATATTTTTCAAAGTACGTATTAATAAATCGTTCTGCATCCTTTCTCGCTATTTTAAGGTCTCTCGCTAGCCTGAATGCAGACATACCGTAAATTACGCCGAAATTTATCGTTTTACCTATACGCCGCTGAACCTGTGTTACCTCATCTTCGGGAATATCAAATATCAGCGAAGCGGTTTGTCTGTGAATATCGCCGCCTTTTTTAAATACATCGAGAAGTTTCGGATCTCCGGAAAGATATGCCAGAATCGCCAGTTCTATCTGCGAATAATCGGCGCTTAAAAATACACAGGAATCTTCGGAAACAAAGGCATCTCTTATTCTCCTTCCCTCTTCCTCCCTGACAGGTATATTCTGCAGGTTGGGGTCCTTGCTGGAAAGCCTTCCCGTAGCCGTACCGGTCTGTATAAAATGGGTATGGATCCTTCCCGTTTCTCTGTTTACCATCCGTGGAAGTGCATCGACATAAGTGGATTTAAGCTTCGAAAGCTGCCTGTGTTCGAGTACTAACTGTGGAACGCGGTCCTGCTCCGCAAGCTCTTTCAGCACGGCAGTATCCGTAGAGAAACCGGTTTTTGTTTTTCTTACAGGTCTTAGTCCACGCAGCCCGAAAAGAATCTCCTGGAGCTGTTTTGTGGAATTTATGTTAAAACTCTTGCCGCATAGCGAGAATACTTCTTCTTCTATACTGTTCAGCTCTTTTTTAAGCTGTATGCTGTAATCTTCTAATTTTCCGGGTTCGAGTTTAATCCCGTTAAGCTCCATTTCCGCAAGAATGGAAACGAGGGGCATTTCGATACTGTAAAACAGTTTGTGCATTCCTCTTTCTTCGAGGAGTGGTTTAAATACTCTGTACAGTCTCAATGTGATATCCGCATCTTCAGCGGCATAATCGGTTACTCTTTTTATATCCATATCGGCAAGCGTCTGCTCCTTGGGCCTTTCCACAATATCCGAATAACGGATCGTCCTGTAGTGCAGATATTTCCCGGCAAGGTTATCCATTCCGTACGAAGATGACGCTGCATCTAAAAGCCAGGCCGCTATCATTGTATCGAAATAAATATGTTTAATTTCGACTCCCCATCGTTTTAAAACTTTGTAGTCATATTTTATATTCTGGCCGATTATTTTTATCCCGGGATCCGAAAAGAGAATATTTAATTTCTGCTTTACGATTTTTTCCGGAATACAGGATACTCCACCCGCTCTTACCGGTATATAACAGCCGGTTCCCTCTTTAAAGGAAAGCGAGAATCCGATCGGAACAGCCTGCATTTCATCGAGTCCGGTTGTTTCACTGTCAAAAGCTACATAATGCTCTTTGACCGCCCTTTTTATCCATTTATCCAATTCCGCTTCATTGTCGATAAGCTGGTACTCTCCCCTCTCTTCAGCTTCGGAGAATAATTCCTGCTGTCCGTTTTCGGGCGTAACAACAGGAGTATATTCCTCATAAACCCCGCCGAGTTCTTTAACAAGGGTTTTCATTCCTTCCTGCGAAAAGAGGGGTATTGCCTTACCCGAATTTAACTTTTTAAATCGAAGCATATCAGGAGTTACTTTAACAGGAACTTCCTTAAGAAGAATCACAAGATCTCTGCTTAAGTATGCATTTTCTCTGCCGTCAGCGAGTTTATCATGCATGCCCTTTGGTTTTATTTCATCTATATGCTTATATATCGTATCCAAATCGTTGTACTGCGACAGGAGTTTAACGGCAGTCTTTTCGCCGATACCGGCAACACCGGGTATATTATCCGCCTGATCTCCTGTAAGGGCGAGATAATCCACAATCTGCTTCGGATAAACACCGCGTTTCTTAAAGACCTCCTCTTCGCCCCATTCGGCATAACTGCTGATCCCTTTTTCAGGATGAATTACCCTGACCTCTTTGTCCACAAGCTGGAGCAGATCCTTATCACCCGACAAAATATAACAGGGAGTTTTGCTTTTTTTAGACTGCTCTACAAGCGTGGCTATGATATCATCCGCTTCATAACCATCCATTCTTATCCAGAATATACCAAGGGCCTTAAGAATATTCTCTATAACAGGAATCTGTGCATGCAGGTCTTCCGGAGCTTTTTCGCGGTTCGCCTTGTATTCCGGATATTTCCTGTGCCTGAAAGTAGGAGTTTTGGAATCCATGACAACAGCCACATTTTTCGGATTCCTGTTTTTAAGAAGCTGGAAAAGAGCCCTGAAAAAGCCGAAAACCGCAGAGATATTTTTCCCCTCCGGATTCTTAAGAGGATTTCTTAAAAACGCAAAATAAGATCGATAGATCAGGCTGTAGGCATCGATAAAATATGCAGGTTCATTCATGTAGTAATATCGACCAGAGTGGGAACTCCGATATCGGCATAGGGAGAAACCGTATCCACCTTCATTTTTAACGATTTAATTTCGTGCCGAACAGAAATCATTTTCTCTCTTAACAGCACCCTGTTTTTCTTATTCCTCTGTAAAACTCTCTGTCTTACCTTTTCCAGTGAATCTTTCAGCATGGGTATCGATTTTTCTTTTACCGGATAAGCTCTGCTGTACAGTTCATCGAGCGGAAGAATTATTTTCTGAAAGTTTGTAATTTCCTGAACTATCTCCTCTTCCATTCGAATCTGTACTTCGAGCCTGTCTATATTACCGGCTGCTATCGATTCCTCTTCCTTTTCCAGCAGGTTAAGGTATGAATGGAATTTTTCCCTCTGCCTTAACAGAGTCTCTTTTAACTTTTTTAGTATATTAACACGCTGTTCTATTTCTGCTTCTCTCGTGGTAATCATCTTTAAATACTCCCGAATTACCCTGCTATGTTTATGCCGGCGGAACCTTTCTGATCATTTTCACCTGCATTCTTTTTTGCTATCTCGGCCCAGGCTTCTCTAAGCTCTGCAAGCAGCATCTTAACATCTTCTAAGGGTTTATTTTTCTTTGTAATATTCGCATCCAGCAGCTCTCGATTCATGAAAACGTACAACGCAAAGAGGTTTTTGGCTATTTCTCCCCCCTTTTCAAAATCCAGCGAAACAATAAGCTCGGTTATAATATCCTGTGCTTTTATAATATAATTACTTATTCTATCCAGTTTTCTCTGTTTTTCCGCCAGCAATTCCAATGCGAGATTGATGTTCCGGATAGCTCCATCGTATAACATAACAATAAGCTTACCCTGGTTCGCGGTCTTAATCTGCGTTTCTCTGTATGCCTCTAATGGATTATTATTTTTCAAGGTCTGTTACTCCTTCCCTCTGTTATCGTCTATTTTTTCTATATTATTAATCAGTAATTTTACCGGCATCACCGTGCATGCTCCATCAATTGGGAAACCGGAACAATACTATACCCGCGCTTAACAAGTCCGTCTATAAGAAGATCGATTTTTTGGAAAAGGTAATCATCTCTTCCTCCCTGCCCGATTCCAACCCTGACAGGTATTATCGATCCGGGTTTTTTCTCCTTTAAAATCCTCTCCACAAGCTCGGAAGACGGAAAATAAATTCCGGAAGCTATATTTGATTCGTTCTTAGATACCCAGTCCAGTGTTTCTATATCCCTGCCGATATAAGTATAATTCATTTCTTTCGCTGCTGCAATAATTTCCGAACTTACAAAATAATAAGGGGCGTGCCAGATAAGGGAAAGGTCTTTTCCGGTCGCATTAAAGTAATCATCCTCGTTTTTTGCCAGTCCGCTTTTTATGAATTCTTTATCCAGATGGAACCTCGAATCGGTCATATTAAAATACACATAAAAAAGCGACCCCACTTCGTGCCCTGATTCTGCTATTTCCTTTACGGCATCGGGATACCGCCGTATAAACTCTCCGTTTACAAAGAACGTCGCACGTATACTGTAATCCCCCAGTACACGCAGTATTTCGGCAAGACCCTCTATGGAATCGATCGCATTAAAAACAAGCGAAACTTCTCTGCGCCTGATTCTTGAACCGTGTGTAAAATCGTTAAAATTCACCGGTTCATTCCTGTCGGGGAATTTTTCGTACTGTATTTTCTCGTAGGGGAAAAGAGGTTTTGTCCCGTAGCCTTTTGTATCCCTTATCATCACCATATTCTTATAGCTCCCCTGTGATGATTCTTCCAGATATGCCCTGTAATTACCCGAGGAAACACTCGGTTGTTTAAATTTCGTTTTACCGGTTTTTACCCATTGAACAGTGGGAGAATCATACTCGTACGAAATATTTTTTAAACGTACCATAGGCTTCCCTGTTTCCTCGTTAAATCCGGAATAGCCCGGTTGGGAAAGCGCTATAAGACCGGAACTTTTATCGGCAAGATTGTACAGCCTGGTAAAATATGCCCCGCTCACAATAAGATGTTCGGTATCCGCCCATAAGGCATAAAGAGGTTTGGCCTGGGCAAAACTTACGATATCCTTCCAATCGGAATAAGATTTTAAATAGATACCGGAATCTTTCAGGAGTACAATTTCCCTGCCGTCGGATGACAGGACAATATCCGTAACGCCGGCATCGTCCATACGCCTGAAGGAAGAAATATCTCCGCTCTTCGGTATTTTTAAACGGAATATCGTGGATTCCACCTTTCCCTTTTCTCTCCCCATTGTAAGTACGGTAATTATATTATCAGTGTTCCATACAATCCGCTTTACATACGTACTACGCGGCAGGTAGAGATATGGCAGAGACTGAGTGCTGCCGATGGAGAGGTAATCTTTGTTGGATAAGAGGTAAAGGAAAATATTTCTTCCCCACTTGTTAAGAAGAATTCTGTCTCCGGAAGGTGAAATCCAGAATTCATCAAAGTTAGAATCGAATTTAAAAGGAATTTTTCCCTTAATACTGCCGATTTTTAAAAACCCCGAGTAAAGAGCCCTTGTAAAGAGTGCTCTGCTGTCTATCATATAGACAAGATCGCCGGACACATAAAACAGCGAATTATTCCTGCCCCACTTAACATTCGAAATTCTTCCCTTACCTATTCTACGAAATTTCTCTGCCATTACCCTTTTACCGTTAAGCTGATCTATCGAGTAATAGTAAAGCTCTTCTCCCTTATGATAAATTATGAATTTTGAATCCGGAGACCAGATTGCCTCGGGTCCGTCCAAAGAATATTCCACATGATCGGAAACCACGGTTTTAACCGCTTTTCGAAGATCGTAAATGATCAGGTCTCCGAAAGCATCCGATATCTGCCGGTTGTAGAGCAGGTACCTTCCATCGGGAGAACCCTCGATAGGATTTATTTTTCCATTTGCGACCTGGCTGCCCCCTGCAAAGGAAGGGAAAAGATTTACTTTTTTGAGATTCTTAAAATCGGTATCCGATCTGAATACTCCGAATCTATTCTGAATTTGCAGTACGCCCTTATCCTGAAGATACAAGGCACGCTCAGGGAAAAATGTAAGCTGCTTTATTTTCTTTTTACCGGTAAGACCGGCAGAGAATAAGGTTTTATATTTACCGAACACGGGCGAATCGGTCTTAGCCTGAAAGAGAAGAATATTTTGGGAAGAAAGATCGAGATCGGAAAAAATTACCTCGGAGAAAATATTCACTGTCAGCAAGAGCAATAGAACGGCACAGGAAATAACCCTTTTCAAACAAATCACTCCTTTAGTTTCTGCTATTTACAATATTCGGCATTTAGCCTTTTTTCTTTCACAATAAAAAAGTACTTACGATACAATTTCGACAAAGTGCT
>QILZ01000392.1 GCA_003233545.1 Spirochaetales bacterium | reverse complement strand
GCTTTTCGCCTCGGTTGCAGTTATATACAGATTATTTGACATTTTCTTTTATTCCTCCTCATTCCATCCGGTCCCTCTTATAAACATGTACTGATATTCTATAGTATAATCCTGCTTTTGTCATCTTTATTATAAATCAGGAATTTGCCGGGCCGGCTAAGCGGAATATGCTGTACTGTTACGTACCCGCCGGATGCATCGACTGAAATATTAATATATTTTAAAGATTTAAGTTCTATCAATGTAAAAAATCCCGAAGTAAGATTTAAAGAAATGCCTTCCATATCTCCTTTTACCGTATATATCCGGGAAAACGGATTATTCATTACCCACTCCCCATCCGCAGCCGGTACATTCACAGAATAAACCGGAAGTTTTTTAAGGTATGTTTTTCTGAATGATCCTCCTGATAACTTTTCCGCAATATAGACTTTATCCAGCAGCCAGGGGTTGCCAATGTCCAGGTTATCTACCTCTACGTAGAGACGTTTAAGGTTGATCGTTGCAGTATCGACATTCTGCTCCATCAGTTTCCTGAATATATCCGCTTCCAAACCATGTTCCCAGGAAAGTTTAAGCCTTATACCGTTTTTATCGATCCTCGTATCCAGCGGATATATTCCGCCTGCCGGAGAAAAAATTACAGGGCTTCCTTTACACATAATAACAGGGTACAGAACATAAGGGGTATTGTTTTTTTTTAGTCCTGCAAGTGTAATGGATTCTGTTCCGGAAGGATACACGGAAGAAATCTCCGACCCTCCCGGGCCGAAGTAAGTGACGTTAAAATATGCGTCAGCTATCTTACCTTTAAGCGGTTCCGGGAATTCGGGAATCGTTAATGTTACTTCCACACCTTTAGACAGGACAGGGCAGCCTGTTAAAAGTACAATGAAGAACAGCGGGAACATAAGTACACTGTTTTTTTTAAACATCCTTTCCATATAAACGGAGAATACGAATATTTATATAATACTTTGTTTTACTTAAGCTGTTCTTTATAAATATCCCTGATTTTATTCAATATGGAAATGTACTGCTCACTGCTGTAATCGGGATAGGTCCACTCGACAGGCCGGAACCTTTTTTTTTCGAACATAAGCGTAATCTCGCCGTAAATACCCGACTTAAGAGGAATTCTATGCGAACTCTCCTTTGTACTGGCAAGGACAAACCTGCTTAAAGCCATAATCCCGGGATCCAGGTTTACCCTTCGTTTCCCGGAAAAACTAAGATTCTCTTCGATTCCATTTGTTTCTATCTTTATATCGCTTAAGGTATCCGGCCGGTACAATTTCTTTATCGACACAAAGGACCTGTACAGGGGCGAACCCATTTCCGAATTGTAATAATCGGAAAAGGTAAAAAGGAAAGATTCACTTTTATAGTCGATTCCGCCGAATTTACTTTCGATCTCCATAAATACCCTGTCGATGAAACTCATCTCATGAACCAGAATACCGATTACAAGCTTCTCCGGCATAAAAGAATGTACTGTCCCCATATTTTCCCCGTTGCTAATCATGCCAGTTTAACCTATAATTGTCACTAATGGAAGGTTCTGACAATTATACAGAAGTATTAGAGGAAGCTCTTTCCCGTTACCGGAATTACCTCGAAGCAAAACTCCTGCCTGAGCTGCAGAATAATTTCAGAGTATACCAGTCTCTATTTGAAAATCTCTACAATATTCTTTTAAGAAAGGCCATGATAAAAGAAAATCCGTATAAGTACGAGGAAAAGATAACCGGGATAAATATACCCCGCAAAGGCCCCTTTACGGATGCAGAGAAACAGGCCGAAATGAGTCACAGGCTTTCTGCATTTCATTCCCAGGTAGATTTTCTTAATAATTACTACACCATGAATCTAGATTACATCGATCTTAAGGAAGTAAAAAAACTACTGGGTATTGTAAAGTATATAGACTGGATTAATCTCTCCGAGAGCAGTGTAAATAATACTACAGGAACACTTGCCGAATACCTGGAAAGAATAAAAAAAGGAAACGATTCACTTGCCGGCGGTATTATAAATGATACCACGCAGCAGTTGTCAAAAGTTACAGTCAAAATCATCTCCATATTAAAAAAGTTTATAATTTTCCACAAGGAAAATTATAAACTCGAATTCCGAAAACGTGTTCTTCCCCCTCTGAAAAATGAGATACGGAATTTAGCACCGGAAGATGAAAACACCTTAAAATATGCAAAAAAAATCTTTATAAAAGAGATGAGCGGTTATCCTTACTACCCCGATCTCGTAAAAGAAATCTTATCGGAAGATTACACGGACGATAATGAAAAATTAAAAGAGTCTGTCCTTGAAAAAATAAAATTAACGGATGAGAGTCCCAAAAAGAAAAAGAAAAAGGATCTCCCACTTAAACAAATTCTCCTGGACGGATTAAAAATCCTCGGGGCAAGCGGCATTAACTTAAGCGATGCAATGGTAAAATTATCATCAGATAGTGATGCACTCGAAAATAGAATCCTAACCATAGGAGAAAGATTTAAACTCTGGATACTTAAATCGGTACGTAAAAAAGAAACTGGAAAGATATACGAAATCGAATACTTCAACGAAGCCACCGGAGCCGGTAAAAAGGAAAAGGTGAACTTTGAATTATTCAGGAAAACTGTCACCGGTAAAACAGTTCTCTTTTCGAAGATTCTTTCAAAAAACACGCCTTTATATAAAAGACTCGAAATGGCTTCGGAAGAACAGCTTCTTGATCTGCTTAACAGGAACATCACCGATCTTCAGAAGATACACAGAAGAATGGAAAGCCTGCATACCTATTTTTTAAGCGAGGTATCAAGAGAACAGCGTCAGAAACTTAAGGGAATAAAACTGGAGTTAGGTGCCATAAAAAACAGCATCATCAAAGCTAATAAAAAGCGTTATGAGTACGTATCGCTTAAAGAAGAAAGGGAACAGCTTAAGAAACTTGGTATAGAAGACATAGATTAAACTTACCCCGTACATGCCCGGATATGATGCATAATACATAAGTCCGGTTCATTTATAGGTTTAAAAAAATACAAGCCGGTCAGCTTTTATAGATACCGAGGATTCTAAAGTAATCCGTATTCTTTTTTATCTCATTCACCGACCGGTAAAACACTTCCTGATCTTCGGGAATTTCCACATCGATATAAAACATATATTCCCAGGGCTTTCCGGGAAAAGGCCTGGATTCAAGTTTCTTCATATTAAGATGACTCTCTGCAAGAATCTTTAATGTGAGATACAGAGCGCCGGGTTTATCCAATGTCGATAGTACAAAGGATGCCCTGTCCGGGTTTTTTATCTTATTCTTTCCTTCCGGTGCAATGACAAAAAATCGTGTATAATTCTTGGGATTCGTCTCTACTCCTTCTTTCAGAACCTTCATCTTATAAACCTTAGCCGCTTCCCTGCCTGCAATTGCGGCATTCCCTTTTTGCCCTTCACGCGCAATAAATTCCACAGCTCCGGCAGTATCGTAGTACGGTACCTGTTCCCACTCCGAATGCTTCTCCAGGAATTTCAGACACTGTGCAAGTCCCTGGGGATGCGAATAGACTTTCCTGATATCCTTTATCTCCGCATCCGGAAGTCCTATAAGACTGTGAACAATACGTATCTTTTTCTCTCCTGCTATTCTTATATCAGGGTAACGGAGCAGTAGGTCGTAATTCTGATGTATGGAACCGGCAAGAGAGTTTTCGATAGGAATAACTCCGTAATCTATCTTATTCTGAAGAATTGCATCAAAAATATCCTTAAAGGAAACAAATGGTACAGGCTCTTTATCCTGCTGAAAGTAGCCGTATATCGCTCTTTCACTGAATGCCCCGCGTTCTCCCTGAAATCCGATCCGCAGAGGAACCGATTCCTCTTTATGCAGGCCGGCAGTTTTTGCCTCTCCTCCGGATACCGTTTCACCGGCCGAAGCTCTGCCGCCGGCCGGTCCCTCTACACTGACCGTACGGAGATCATCCCCGTACTCGGGAAGTTTATAAACTTCCTTACCCAGAACAGGAGCTAAAGCTTCGATATCACGCATCAGTTTTTCCAGTTGTTCCGGATACAGGGACTGCGCACCGTCGGATAAAGCCCTATCGGGTTCGGGATGAACTTCGACTATTAAACCATCGGCACCTGCAGCTATTGCAGCTAAAGCCATGGAAGACACCTTATCACGTATACCCGTACCATGGCTGGGATCCACAAGTATCGGCAGATGGCTGAGTTTTTTAACAACAGGAATAGCGGAAAGATCGAGGGTATTCCGTGTATAGGTCTCAAAAGTCCTGATCCCCCGTTCGCAAAGGATCACCGAGTCATCACCGTTTGCAAGAAGATATTCTGCAGACATTAAAAGGTCATTTATCGTTGCCGCAGGTCCTCTCTTAAGGAGTACGGGCTTTCCCAGGGCTCCTACCTTTTTAAGAAGCTCGAAGTTCTGCATATTCCGTGCACCTATCTGCAGAATATCAACATACTCTTTAAACATATCCAGATGCTCTATGGAAACTATCTCCGAAATGACAGGCATCCCCGTAGCCTCCGAAGCCTCCTTAAGTAATTTAAGCCCCTTTTCTCCAAGGCCCTGGAAAGAATAGGGTGATGTCCTTGGTTTAAAAGCACCGCCGCGTAAAATTACCGCTCCGGATTCCTTTACGCACTGCGCAGCTTCGATTATCTGCTCACGGGATTCAACAGCGCAGGGACCGGCTATTACCACTATCCTTTGACCACCTATTTTAATAGGACCAACCTGTACAACTGTGTCTTCTCTTTTAAATTCGCGGGATGCTAACTTGTACGGCTTTGTTATAGGAATAACACGTGCAACACCGGGAAGGACCTCTACTTCACGAAGATCGACATGTGCGGTACCTACTGCCCCGAGAATTATCTCTTCTTCACCGACAATTTCACGCACCCTGAATCCCTTATCTTTAAGAAATGCTTTAAGATCCCGTTTCTCCGGCTCACCGGCATTGTGTTCCAGAACGATTATCATGGAAAAAGACTAATAGCAGATGCCCTGAATGTCAAGATTACCCGGCCTATGAACCGCCTTTTCCGTTGATTATTGCAGTGACCTTTTTTCTCCGGACACCTTCCGTACTTGCAAGTCTTTCTGCACGCGCCAGATCTTCTGCTCTTGCAAGAATTATATTTCTCTCGTTTAAAACCATAGATTCGAACCTTCTTTCCAGAGTATCCCTGTACTTAAGTATTCTGGAAATATACCGAAGCGTACTCACAGGTGTTCCTTTACGTACCCCTACGGTTCCCGCATTATAAATCGCAAGAGCAACTACCTCATTTTTCCCCCTGTTAAGACTAAACCTTAAATGTGCAGTACCATACTTTGCATTAACGGAAGGATTATAAAAGTCCTCTGTTTTTAAAAATGAGAAGGATTTTGAATTCAGCTGAAACAACCCCCTGTCGATCGAATGAGCATTCCTGTTAACCGCTTTCGGATTAAACCTGCTTTCCATCCAGACAAGGGCAAAGGAAAGGGAAAGCGGGATATTGTACTTATCCGAATACTTTATAATCGGTATTGCAATATCTTTCGATCCGGCTATATCCGAGTAAAATTCGACAACCAGCTTTGAAGTCCGGGGCATTCTGTACAGGAAAAGACCCGCATCTTCATTTTCCGGAATAACAATCCTGCTTAAAGCACCGGAATTTTCCCCCTGCAAACCGCTCCTGCTTTCGTTCCAGCAGGAAACAAGTGCAACAACAAATAAAATTATAAAAAATACCGTTAATTTTCTCATTTTACACATTCCATATAAAAAAATACTTAAAACGACCCGGGAAAGAATAAATAATAATACTTTGTTAAAAAGTCAAGTTTTATTTTAAATTTGATTTTTAAGAATGAGCATATTTGCTAAGGTTTCCCGAGGGGATATATAAACATACACGGATAAGTCATGTCAGAATATTCTTTATTCTATTTAGCGAGTGTAACCTTGTTTCTTCCTGTTTCTTTCGATTCGTATAGCGCTTTATCTACTTCATTTACCATCTGTGACAGGGAATGGATTCGCTCCGAATTATACTCTGCAACTCCAAGAGAAATCGTTACATGGAGCACCCTGCCCTCACCGGGGAATTCATACTCTTCGACGAGCTTCCGCAATCGTTCCGCCACTATTGCGGCCCCGTTTAGATCAACCTGCGGAAGAATTATGGTAAATTCCTCTCCTCCGTAACGTGCGGCAAAATCAATCTGCCTTATCGAATTTAAAAGAAGCTTTGCAATCTTTTTAATAATAATATCACCCTGAAGATGCCCGTATGTATCGTTAAAGGTCTTAAAATGGTCGATATCGAACATTATCAGTGAAAAGAAAGTTCCGTAGCGCCTTGCCCTGCTTATTTCATCGTCGAGTGCTTTTTCGAAAAAGTGGTGCGAGAATAATTTTGTCATTCTATCCGTAGTCGCCTGGTGATACAGACTAGCATTCTCCACAGCTATGGAGGCAAATCTGATAATTCTTGCTATGTACTGCGTTTCGAGCAGGGTAAACGGCTTCTTGCTGCTCTTGCCGGGAAGCAGTAGAATTCCCGTTACTCCTTTATTGGTCCTTAAGGGAATGATAAAATCGGTTTTTATTCTCTTAAGTTCCCTGGAAATTCGTTTGTCCGGGAAACTTTCATAGAATTCTTTATAGCTTATCTGACTGTACTCGACCTTTTCGAAATAATTAATAATCGGATCTATCGATGTAAATTCTGTTTTTAATTCCTTTCTCTTAAGCCCTTCATAATGAATAATCCTTAACCTGACAGTATCATCGTCTATGGGAAAAATAAAAGTAACCGTGTCTGTCCGAAACCTTGCAAGTATGCTCCAGACGACATTTTTAATAATGCTCTCTACATCCAGATCTGCGGTAATTTGAGTTGCTATTTCTATAATCTCTCTAAGGTCCTGATTTTCCTGTTCAAGAGAAACATGATTTAACTCTACACTGGAGCCGTCCATTTGCTTATTATATCAATCAACAATCTTAATGCCAAGACATCAAACCAATTTAAACCATTAACAACTCGACACGGGGTATATATATCTTGCAATTTGTTGTATTTAAAATATAATCTTTATCTATGAGAAAATTAATAAGACAGTATGCAAAAGACTTAACTTCGGGCAGACTTGCATCCGGTTATGAACATTCATACAGGGTTTACAAACTTGCAAGGAAAATAGGTGAAGGCATAGAATACGATGATGAAATTCTTCATGCGGCATGCTTTCTGCACGATGTGGAAATGGCAGTGGGGCATCCGAAAAGTTCAGCGGAAAAAGCACGGATCATATTAAATGAAACAGGATTCGCACCGAACAAGATTCTAAAGGTATACGGAGCAATAATCAACCATATGCCCGGCGGCAATCCTCCGGAGAATGCAGAGGGTAAACTTCTGTATGATGCAAACCTCCTGGAGAGTATCGGTGCAATCGGATTCAGCAGGCTCTCTATCGGTGCATTTTTCTGGCATCATGTAAAAACAATGGAAGAAGTGCTGACAAATCTTAAACAATGGTCATCATATTCCGATTCTTTCTATTTCGAGCAGAGCAAAGTTCTCGCGGAAAGCAAAAGAAAATTTTTAAAAACGGCAATAAAACAGTTCGAAGAGGAGTTAAATTTCTAACAGATGTCTGTATCTTATAATTAAAAATAAATCTATACACATACTTCTGATCGGGGATACATATGAGCGGAATAAAAAGACAGTTTATGGCCGAAGGTCATCTTATCGACTCCGGTATACTCACAAAAATACTAAACCTCATAGTCGAGGAGGAAGCCAAGTATAACGTCGACCGCTTTACTATGGGTAAGAATAATCTGGAAACCTCACGCCTCGAACTGACAGTAGAATGCACGGATAACAGAAAAATAGATTCGATTACCTCCAAGCTTGTAAACTTAGGATGCTACGAAAAGATCTTTAAGGAAGCTGTATTAAGGCCCGCACCTAAAGACTCGACCGTACCTGAGGATTTTTACTCGACAACAAACCATAAAACATTGGTATTCTTAAACGGCACGTGGCACGAAGTTAAAAAACAGTGTATGGACGGTGTTATCGTAGTAAAGGGCAATGATTTAATCTGTAAAAAACTTCGCGATGTTAAAAAGGAAGAACAGGTTGTCTGCACTTCCCAATCTGTCCGTCTTATACCTTCATTCAGGGACAGGAAAAGCGGCGAATTCGGATTTATGGTCAATGATGTTTCTTCCGAACGAAGCGTGGATGTAGCAGTCGGTAAAATCGCAGAGGAGTTTAAGCGGGTAAAGAAAAACGGCGGTAAAATAATTGCAGTAGCGGGGCCCGTTGTTATACACACAGGGGGAAGCCAGGCTCTTGCATCCTTGATACGGGAAGGGTACATTAACGGTCTTTTAACAGGAAATGCTCTTGCCGTACATGACATCGAATCCGTCTTTTTCGGCACTTCACTCGGCGTGGATTTAAAAACAGGACGTCCCACATACGAAGGCCACAGAAACCATATACGTGCCATAAACAGGGTATTCTATCACGGATCCATAAAACAGGCCATCGAAGCCGGAGTCCTTAATTCCGGGATCATGTACGAAATAATAAAGAAAAACATTCCCTATGTGCTTGCGGGTTCCCTGCGGGACGACGGTCCGCTTCCCGAAACAATAACCGATATAATCGAAGCACAGGAGAAATATCAGAGTATGATTCAGGATGCTTCTATTGTAATTATGCTTTCTACAATGCTCCATTCAATTGCAACGGGAAATATGCTTCCGTCATGGGTAAGAACGATATGTGTGGATATTAATCCGGCTGTTTTTACAAAACTCACAGACAGGGGTTCCTCACAGACAATCGGGATTGTAACAGATGTGGGACTTTTTATGAGATCGCTGGCAGATAAATTATCAGGAAAATAGAGGATATACCAATGGATTTAGAATCAATGGTCAGGGGACTGCATCCGCTCGAGATAAAGGTACTGCTGAATTTTAAAGGCGGTGAAGAAATAACAAAGAACCTTCTTATGGAAAGGCTCTCCTACAACGAAGGACATTGCAACCAGGCTTTCAGCTGGCTGACTTCCAAGAATCTTTTAAAAGAGAAGAGCAGAACCAGGAGGTTTTTCTATGAACTTACCGAACTGGGGATAAAATATCAGAAAGAGGGCACACCGGAAGAAAATATATTAAAGCTTCTATCACAGGAAGGCCCGCTGACAATTTCCGCAATTACAAAGAAACTAAACCTGGAAAACCGGGATGTCGGCTCTGCATACGGAAAACTTTCCAGAGAGGGATTCCTTTCCATGTCGGAAAAAAAAGAGATTTCCATAAGCAAGGGCAGCTGCGGAGAAAAGCTTAAAGATTTACGAAATCTTCTTAACAAGTTATTTAAGTCCGGCAGGATGCCGGAAGAATCTTTAAGAAAAGAAGAAACAGAGATTCTTAAATCATTGAGCAGAAAAAGGTCTTCCTCCAGAGGTGTTTTTAAGATACTGGAACGTGAAGATATTATTTACACAATAACGGAAGCAGGTATAAAGGCAAAAGAACTGTTAAAGGCAAGCGGTATAACAGGAGACGAGATAGGTGCCGTTACTCCCGAAATACTAAAAAACGGGGAATGGAAAAACAAAAGATTCAGAAGCTATAATATCAATGTTCCTCCCTTACGGGTCCTTCTCGGAAGAAAGAATCCGTACGGAGAATTTCTTGGGAAGCTTAAGGACAAGCTCTCATCTTTAGGGTTCGAAGAATTCGACGGCCCTCTTGTAGAAACGGAATTCTGGAACAGCGATGCACTTTACATGCCGCAGTTCCACTCCGCCCGTGATATCCACGATGTTTACTACGTTAAAAATCCTTCTCATGCAAAAGAGATCGAGCAGCCCTACCTTGACCAGGTTGCAGCTTCTCATGAAAACGGATGGAAAACGGGAAGCAGAGGATGGGAGTACACCTTCGACAGGGATTTTACAAGGAAACTTATTCTACGGAGCCACGGAACCGTTTTGTCCGCTAAAACTCTTACGCATGCAAAGGTCCCCGGTAAATACTTCGGAGTGGTACGGTGCTTCAGGTACGACAAGGTAGATGCAACCCATCTTGCGGATTTTTATCAGACCGAAGGTATTGTACTCGGTGAAAATGTAAACTTAAAAACACTGCTCGGCTTACTTAAAATGTTCGCAGAAGAGGTTGCCGGTGCAAAGGAAGTCAGATATGTACCGGGTTACTTCCCCTTTACGGAACCGTCCGTGGAGGTGCATATTAAACATCCGGTACTCGGCTGGTTCGAACTCGGCGGCTCCGGTATATTCAGGCCGGAAGTTACGGAACCCCTCGGCATAAAGGTACCTGTACTTGCATGGGGCCTCGGCATAGACCGGATGGCGCTTATGTCTTTAGGATTGGAAGATTTACGGGAACTATTTTCCAACGACATAGAACAGGTTCGACTAAGGAGAAGAAAATAAAATGCCTAAAATAGAAATTACAGAGAATCTGTTAACACACTTTGCAGGCAGGAAATTCAGTGAAAAAGAACTGGAAGATATTTCAGTTGTGGCAAAGGCGGAAATAGACGGCAGAAACGAAGAAGAAGGCCTTATTAAGATCGAACTTAACGATACAAACAGGCCTGACCTCTGGTCCACACCGGGGCTGGCCCGCCAGTTCAGAATTTTTTTAAATGATAAAGAATACTGTTATGATTTCTTTTCCGGCGGTAAAGAGACAAAAAAGTACGGCAGCAGAGTAATCACGGTGGACCCAGGATTAAAGAAGATACGCCCTTTCATAACCGCATTTCAGGCGGACGGACATGGAGTAGATGAACCCCTGCTTCTGGATCTTATTCAGTCACAGGAAAAACTCTGCTGGAATTTCGGACGAAAGAGAAGCTCTATAGCAATGGGCATATACAGGGCGGACCTTATTAATTTCCCGGTGCACTTTAAAGCGGCAGATCCCGATTTAACCGGGTTTATTCCTCTCGGCGGGGAAAAAAAGATGTCCCTTCGTGAAATAACAAAAAAACATCCCAAAGGGCTTGAATTTGGCTGGATCGTTGCGCCTTTTAATAAATATCCGTATCTCGAGGATGACAGCGGAAACACTTTGAGTTTTCCGCCTATAATAAACAGTGCACACCTCGGAGCGGTAAAGGTGGGAGATTCTTCGCTCTTTATCGAGTTAACAGGTACGGATTTAAACTCTCTTCTTTTAGCGTCCTCTATTGCCGCATGCGACTTAGACGATGCCGGATTTACCATTAAACCCGTAAAGGTCGAATATCCTTACGAAACAGCGTACGGCAGAAATATTGTAACTCCCTACTATTTCCAGAAGCCTGTAGTTCTGGATATTAATTATTCGAACAAACTATTGGGTGAGAATCTAACCGTAGAAGAAACTGCAGAATACATTAAAAAGATGGGAAACAGTATTGCCGTTAAGGATAATAAAATCATACTAAAGCCCCCCCCTTACAGAAACGACTTTATGCACCCGGTTGATATTGTGGAGGAGATAATGATCGGCAGGGGCATGAACAGCTTTAAGCCGGTACCGCCGGAAGATTTTACCATGGGCAAGCTCTCATCGACGGAAGAATTTTCGAGAAGGGTGCGCGATATCATGGTAGGTCTCGGCTATCAGGAGATGATATACAACTACTTAGGGTCCAGGAACGAATTTGTGGAAAAAATGAATATTACCGGTGATGATATTATAGAGATTAAGAACCCGATGACAGAAAATTTCGAAATATTAAGGAATTCAATTCTGCCCAACCTGCTTAACTCGGAGTCCGTTTCCGGAAATGCACTGTACCCGCATAGAATCTTTGAAACAGGCAAAATAGCTGTAATAGACAGCAGGGAAAACTACGGAACAAGTACTAAAAATTATCTTTCGCTTCTCCTGTCCGACAGAGAAGCAGGCTTTAACGAGGTAAACTCACACATATCAGCAGTCTTTTTCTACCTCTCCATGGATTACTCGCTAAAAGAAGCGGAAGATCCTCGTTTTATCACGGGAAGGTGTGCAAACATTATTTTTAAAGGAGAAGTAATAGGCATTCTCGGAGAGATCAGCCCGCAGATTCTGGAGAACCGGGGAATAGAAATGCCTTGTACGGGCGCAGAGATCGACCTTGATTTTTTAATCCGTACAAACTCATAAATAAGGAGGAGTTTATGGAACTGGAAGCTGTAAAACTTTCCTGGGAAGAGGGCTGCAATATTATAGTAGGACAGTCCCACTTTATAAAAACCGTAGAAGACATAGCGGAAATCATATATACATCCGTTCCCGGTGCGGAGTTCGGGCTTGCATTCTGCGAAGCATCGGGACCCTCCCTTATCCGAACCGAAGGCAATAACCCCTCATTGACAGCAGATGCGGTAAAGTGCGCCCGCGATGTCGGGGCGGGGCACAGTTTTTTTCTTATACTTAAAAACGCTTTTCCAATAAATATACTGAACCAGATTAAATCATGCCAGGAGGTTGCCAGAATTTACTGTGCGACTGCCAACGAATTGCAGATACTCACGGCGAAGACAGAACAGGGAAAGGGGATTATAGGAGTAGTGGACGGCGGAAGTCCGAAAGGTGTGGAAACGGAAAGGGATAAAGAGGAAAGAAAAGCCCTTTTAAGAACCTTTCACTATAAATTTTAATTAACAAGGCAGAGGATTATGAAGAACATCATTAAAAAGAATTATAGGCAGCTTTTGGTATTTGTGCTTATTACAGGCACACTTTTACTGTATGGATGCATAAAATCGTCCGGGAGTACGGAACAGCAGCCGCAATCCGGCCAAAAGACCAGGCAGAAAGTAAAATCGGCTCAGGAGAGCACAACAATCGGTACGCTTAAAGCCGGTAAATCTGAAAAAAACAAAGGTACAGCGGGCGATAATGTACAGGAACAAAAACTTACAACAATAGACGCGGAAACAGCTTTTAAATTAATAGAAAGTAATAAAAACAACAGTAATTTTATAATTATCGACGTAAGAACACCGGATGAATATGCTGAGGGTCATATCGAGAATTCCAGGCTTATAAATTACTACTCCGGGGATTTTAAGAACAGACTTGACAAGCTCGATAAGAATAAAGAATATTTTATCTACTGCAGAAGCGGAAGCAGAAGCGGCAGAACATTACAAATAATGAAGGAACTAAAATTTAAACAAGTATACAACCTCGGAGGAGGAATAATCTCCTGGCAGAGCTCCCGCCTTCCCCTGGTAAAGTAGATCTAA
>QILZ01000322.1 GCA_003233545.1 Spirochaetales bacterium | reverse complement strand
ATCGCAAAGGAATTAACAACGCTGGTTGTCCCTGACCTGTCCTTTATTGCGGAAATCGACGGCAATGCAATCGGCTTTGCACTATCCATTTACGATGCCAACGTAGCTGTTAAAAAAATAAACGGAAGGCTCTTCCCCTTTGGTTTTATCAAACTGCTTCTTAATCTGAAAAAAACGGATAGATTCAGGCATATACTTATGGGTATTCTCGAGGAATACAGGTACAGGGGAATAGAAATAGCCTTTTATGTAAATATAGCGGAGCAGGCGTACAAACTGGGATTTTCCGAAATCGAGATGTCTCTGATTGTAGAAAACAACGACTCCATGCGTAATTCCTTAAAACATCTGCCCGTGGAGATTTATAAAACCTACAGAATTTATACGAAAGAACTCTAAAAGAGGCGGCAGGAAAAATGGCAGGCAGTATAACCCCGAGGGTACTTAAAGGATTCAGAGATTTTCTTCCCGAGAGAGAAACAGGAAAGAGATATTTAATAGCACAGCTCGAAAAGGTCTTTAAGCTATTCGGATTTGTACCGATCGATACTCCCGTACTGGAATATACGGATATACTTCTCGGCAAAGGCGGCGGAGAAACGGATAAACAGATCTACAGGTTCTTCGATAACGGCAACAGGGATATCGCAATGCGTTATGATCTGACCGTACCTTTTGCACGGTTTATGTCCCAGCACAGGAACGAGCTTTACCTCCCCTTTCGCAGATACCACATAGCAAAGGTATGGCGGGGCGAAAACACACAGAAGGGAAGATACAGGGAATTTACGCAATGTGATTTTGATATAGTGGGAAGCGATTCCGTTTCTGCCGATTTCGAGATCCTTTTCCTTATGTATACCAGTCTGATCAGTATCGGCATTAAGAAATTCACAATTCACATCTCCGACAGAGACCTGTTTAACAGGCTTCTTGCAAAACTGGAGATTAAAGAGAAAGCTGCGGAAATCTTACGTACCGTGGATAAGGTAAAAAAAATCGGAACGGATAAAGTACATTCTCTCCTTTCGGAGATTGCCGGTAAAACAAAGGCCGATTCCGTAATGCACTTTATCAGTAAAGGACCGAATTTTACCGGTACCGTACATGCAATAAAAAACAGTATCGGCATGGAACCTGACAAGACAACACGAATAGAAGAAATCTGGAAATTCATAGAGGATTTAAACCTTACGGATAGCTTTACATTCGATCCCTCCATAACGAGGGGCCTGGACTACTACACGGGAATTGTTTTCGAAACATACCTCAATGAAATGCCGGCAATAGGTTCCGTCTGCTCAGGGGGAAGATACAATAACCTTACCGCTCTTTATTCCAGAGAAGCAATGCCCGGCGTGGGTTCGTCCATCGGGCTGGACAGACTAATGGCTGCAGTTGAACTGCTTGCCACGGGAAAACAAACATCTCCTGTTCCTGAAGTAATTATTCTTAATCTCGATAAATCACTACAGACATACTACCAGGTAATCGCTTTAAAACTGAGGAATAACGGAATTTCCACGGAAACATATCCCGACAGGAAAAAACTCGCCGTTCAGTTTAACTTTGCCGGAAAGAAGGGAATCCCCCTCGCCGTGATATACGGAGAAGATGAAAAATCGAAGGGATTAATTACTCTTAAGGATCTGCGCACAAGGAAAAGTTATTCCGGCCTTACATTTGATACTTTAAAAGATACAATAAAAATGTTATTGTAAGGCATGAACCCGCTAAAGCTACCGGTATACAGACATCGGACAAAAATTCTCAAAGCATTACAGAAGAGCCAGGTTATCGTTGTAGAAAGTCCTACAGGCTCAGGGAAAACAACACAGATTCCTCAAATCTTATACAACGAAGGATTTGCAGAACACGGCATTATCGGCGTTACCCAGCCGCGCAGAATAGCTGCGGTTTCGGTATCCCGCTTTATTGCCGAACAGGTAAAAACACGCATCCCCCGTATCGTGGGATACAAGATGCGGTTCGAAGATATGACGGATCAATCCACTAAAATAAAAATAATGACGGACGGGATACTTCTGCAGGAACTTAAAGCGGATTACAGTCTCTCTAAGTACAGTGTGATTATGGTCGATGAAGCACACGAAAGAAGCCTGAACATCGATTTCATTTTAGGGCTTCTTAAAAATATTCTTAACATTCGACCTAAGTTTAAAGTTATCGTCTCTTCCGCAACGATAAATGCGGAGGTTTTTTCCGAATATTTCGACGGCTGTCCGATTGTAAAAATCGAATCGGAAGCTTTCCCGGTGGAAACTAAATTCACACCACCTGTTCCCGAAAATGACACAGATGCCATGTTTAAAAAAATACTGGAAATAGTCGAATATGCGGAAGAAAAAAAGATCAAAGGAGACATCCTTATCTTTCTCTCCGGCGAACGTACAATAAAAGAATGTATTACGGTTTTAAAACATACACCTTTCAACAGAAAACTTAAAATACTGCCGCTTTATTCCAGGCTTTCTACGGAGGAACAGGAAAATGTATTTAAAAGCTGCAGGGGCAAAAGGAAAATAATTGTAGCTACCAATATTGCCGAAACAAGTATTACAATCGATGGAATTACAATCGTTATAGATTCGGGTTATGCCAAGATGAATTACTTCCACCCCGATAGTTATACTTCTTCACTTGTGGAAATCCCTATTTCACGTGCCTCCTGCAACCAGAGAAAGGGAAGAGCCGGACGGACAAGACCCGGTATATGTTACAGACTCTACTCGGAGAAAGATTATTCATCACGGCCTTTATTTACAACGGAAGAAATCTACAGGACCGACCTGTCGGAAGTAATACTCAGAATGGCAGAAATCGGAATCAGCGAATTTGAAAATTTCGACTTTATATCGCCTCCCGGAAAACAGGAAATCTCAAGTGCCCTGGATACCTTAAGATTACTCGAAGCGGTTGATGAAAACAGGGGACTCACCGAAATCGGCAGGATGATGACTCAGTTCCCGATACTCCCCAAACATTCCAGAATTATTGCAGAAGCCGTTAAACGGTATCCTTCCGTTATGGAAGAGGTTATTACTGCAGTATCTTTTCTTACATCCAGTTCGCCGTTCCTGTTACCCCAGGGCGAAGAATTAGAAGCCCGAAAAGCTCATCATAATTTTCGGGACCCCTACGGAGATTTTTATTCATATATAAGACTGTTAAAGGGCTACGTTAAAAGCAGAGATCGTGATGAATTCTGCATTCAATACTACCTCGAAGCAAAAACCATGAAAGAGATCTTAAATATAAAATATCAGTTGGAAGAAATTGTATCTGATATGGGTATTCCGGTACTGCACGGAGGAAGTATTGCAGATTATCTGTGTGCAGTTTCCCGCGGTCTTATACAATCCGTATGTATCAGAACCGGTAAAAATCTTTACAGAAGTTTAACAGCGGAAAAAATACAGATACATCCCGGGTCTGTCATGTTTAAAAAAACTCCGGATTATATGGTTGCAGGAGAAATAGTCAGAACATCGAGAAGGTATGCCCGTTCCGTATCTCCGCTTAAGGAAAACTGGCTCGAACGGATATATCCTTCTCTTCCCGAAAGTTTAAAAGCCAGAAAGTATGCTTCCGTGAGGATCCGAAAGAAAAAAGATTTTACAAACAAAATAAAAATCGGGCCCGAGGTATTTCCCATTACAATGGAAAAAGGCAGAAATAAAGTAGTTATACTGGATTGGCACAAGATTAGCACCCTCGCGGCAAAATTAAATCCGGATATGCTTACCGATTATAAAAAATTGAAAGGCAAAGTAGTTTTTAAAGAGTATGAAATCTTTTCCGGGCAGCGTTTAAACACAATTTTAAAGATTATTCCAAAGCTTGACAGGAATAAATTAAGAATTATACCGAAATGGGACAGCAGAAATCTAAAATATCCCGAAGATGCGGATAGAATATTTGCAAATCTCGATTCGCTGCTCTGCCTCTGCAGAGCAAGAAAAAAGTCTAAAAAACTCGGCTTTCTTACACTTGTTACCGAAGGAGGAGGCGTCTATTGGTTTAGATGTATTCAGAAGTACTATTCCGCGGTATCCGGCTCACTATCAGGACTGGAGTCGTTGATCGACGAGGATGAAAATTTAATAAAAAAAAGCGGGTACAAAGATAAAATAAACAAACATTACAGGATGCTCTCTGAGATCCTGGATACATAGCTATGACCGCCGCAGTTCGATAAGGATTTCTTCCTTACCAACCGCAGAATATTTAACAATACCTCTCTTTAAAAGAATTTCAATTGTAGAAAGGACATCTTTCTGAGGAATCCCAAGATGCATGGAAGCCCATTCCGCGAAGTTTTCGGTATTAACCCTGAACCCTTTAAAGGTCGAAGTCCCGTGCTCTTTCGCATACTGGTACAAACCGTCGAGGAGCTGATTGTACTTGTTCGTGGCCATAATATTTTGAATTATAAGGTTTGCCTTTCTTATTCTCTCTGACAGTATTTTAATCATCTTTTTAGCAAAATCCGGGTTCTGTTCGATCATATTATCGAAAAGATGCTCATTCAGTACCAGCAGTCTTGTCGGTTTGGCAGCCACAGCAGATGCCGAACGGGACTTTTTTTCTATAAGAGCCATTTCTCCGAAAACATCACCCGCATGAAGAACAATAAGTGTTTTTGAAGTTTTAGACGATGTGGTTTTCCGAATTTCCACCTCTCCCTGGATAACGACGTACATCTCGTTACCGGGATCTCCTTCCTCGAAAATTGTTTTTCCGGGACCGAACAGCCTTACATGTTTTGCAAAAATCTCTTTGTTAACTTTCATATTACAGCCTCTTTAAATTGATTCTAAAAATCTTGTTATCTCCTTCCCGGTAATTGCAACAATATAAGTATCACCAAGATTTTTCTGCACGACAAATCGAAGATTACCCTTTCTCTTCTTTTTATCCCCAAGCATGGCACCTACTACAGCATCAGCATTAATCGCACCAAACTTGAGTTTATAATTATACAGGCTTAACAGGCGGAGCACCTTATCCCCATATTCTTTGTCCGTCGTACCTATCGAAACACCGAGTCTAACTGCCATAGCCAGTCCCCAGGCAACAGCCTCCCCGTGCGTTATACTCTTAAAGCCGTTTACGGATTCCAGTGCATGTCCGAATGTATGCCCGAGATTCAAGGTTGCCCTTATACCATGTTCTCTTAAATCCTCTTCCACTACTCTTCCCTTTACGGATACGCATCGTCTTATAACATCCTCCATCAGATCTTCATCGCGCATAAGGATATCCTCCTTTCTGCTTTCCAGAATCGAAAAGAGTCCGGCATCACCGAGCATTGCAGTTTTGATAACCTCCGCAAGACCTGAACGGTACTCTCTTTCGGAAAGAGCTTTAAGCACATCGATAAAAATATATATGCTGTCAGCCGGATAAAAGGTGCCTGCCATATTCTTTAAACCCTTATAATTAAAACCTGTTTTTCCTCCTATGGAAGCATCCACCATCGAAAGAAGGGTAGTCGGTATAAGTATCAGGGGACATCCCCGCATATATACGGAAGCTGCAAAAGCGGTTATATCACAGACAACGCCGCCTCCCACTCCTATAAACCCCGTATCCCTTCCCAGTCTGTATTCCACAGCTTTGTCCAGTATTATTGCCGCACTCTCCCAGTTTTTATGGATTTCACCGGGTTGCAATACTGCGAATTTTTTAGTTTTTTCTCCGAATAATTTATTCTTAAAAAGAGAAAACGTATTGGAATCAAAAACAGCGAGACTGTTATCCTTATTAATTTCCGGAGCTTTGAGCTCCTTTTTAATAATAACGCACGACTTTTTAAAGCCGAAATCAAGGTTTAAACTCTTATCTTTATTCATCAGCTTTTCCGCCTAAAGAAATAAAATGTTCTATAAAATTCGGGTATGATACAGCTGCCGCATCGAAACCATTAACCACAATGGTTCCTCCCGTAAAGGTGCTTAATACGGCGCCTGTCATTGCAATCCTGTGATCACCTCCGGATTCCACAATACCTGGTTTAAGTCTTTGAGGCCCGGTAATCATAAAACCATCGTTGAAAACAGTAATCGTTCCTTTAAGAGATTCTATCATATTTGCAGTCGTTACCAGACGATCGGTTTCTTTATGTTTTAACTCCTCCGCACCGGATACAACGGTTTCTCCCTCTGCTGATACGGCCAGAGCCGCTATCAAGGGTATTTCGTCTATAAGATCAGGAATCTCTTCCTCTGTTACCATGGTTCCGGAAAGGGAGGAAGGTTTTACGGTAATTACACCTATAGGTTCACCCATACGAACTTCCGTTTCTTCCGTACTGATATCGGCGCCCATCCTTTTAAGCACCCTTATAAAACCGGTTCTTGTAGGATTTATTCCGCAGTCGATAACTTTAAGTTCTTTGCCGGATAAAAGCGCTCCCGCAATAAAAAAGGATGCCGATGAGATATCTCCGGGAATTCTAAAATCAAATGCCGGAAGTTCTACAACCGGTTCTAATTTGATCATTTCACCGTTTACCGTAACAGGAAGGCCGATGGCCTTTAACATTCTTTCCGTATGATCCCTGGAGTGTATCTTACCCGTTAATACTACGGTACCTTTGCTCCTTAAACCTGCAAAAAGAACAGAGCTCTTTACCTGGGCGCTGGAAACAGGAAGTTCATAATCGAGCGGCATTAAAAGTCCTTCACCGGGCAGAAAGGTCAGGGGAGCATAACTGCCGTTATCCCTTCCGGCAATACTTCCGCCCATGGCCCGTAAAGGCTCGATTACCCGCTTCATCGGCCTTTTAAGAAGGGAATCATCACCGGTCATTACCGCATACACGGGAAGTCCTGCGAGAAGTCCGGATAGGAGCCTCATGGTTGTGCCTGAATTTCCCGCATTCAGAACATTAAGGGGTTCCCGGAATCCGTGAAGGCCTCTTCCGTGTATTGTAATTTCGCTCCGGTTACCCTCCCCGAAACTCTTGATGGAAAACTCGATCCCCAGAGACTTAAGACATCCGATGGTGGACAGGCAGTCTCCTGTTTTTAAAGGATCGATCACAGTTGAAGTACCGGATGAGATAGAGGACAGCATAAACGCTCTGTGTGTAAGTGATTTATCAGCGGGAGGCACCAGCACTCCTCCGAGTCCTTTTTCAGCATTAAAACCAATATTCATACTAAAAGCTTATGCTTAAAATAAGATTTTTGTCAAATGAAGATGAGAAATCTTTTTCCTCTCATAAAGAAACCGGTTTAACTAAGCGTTTCTTTTAAAAGCCTGTAGTTCCGATCGTCGATTGACAACCGATATTTCAATAGTTTAAAATCATTACCAATGAAACGGTACAATTTATTAATGCACAGAATTTTCGGCGGTTACGTTATGCTTTTTAAAAAAGCAGCCTTAACACTTGCACTATTAATTTTTATTGCGTTTTTAAGTGTTATCATTGTTTTCCCTCTCTGGTTTGTAGCCGGGAAATCCAGATCTCTCTACAACATACTGTTTTCCGCTCTTCTGGGATTGATATTTATAATATACCTTATATCCGGCTTTCGAACATCGGGTATTAATATAGTACTTATATGGCTGGCCGGGTTAAAAAAGATAACGGCAGTGCTGTTTTTTATTCTTATCCTGTACGGTATAATCTGGATATTTTCCATGCATTTAATCGCTGCCGGAATAATCCTGCTGGTTTCTTATCTCTTTATTATCGGGTATTTTAAATTCGGCAAACTTAAAAAAAATAAATAGGGAGGTGTAGATAATGGGCTTTAAAGAGTTAGCCCGGACTGTGAAGAAAGAAAAGCCTGTTGTTATTGCCGTTGCATATCCTGTTAAAGACGAAATATTCCATGCATTAAAAGAAGCATCCGATATTGGAATTTGTTCTGTCCTGCTTATCGGCAGCATGGATATAATTACGCAGAATGCTGAAAAAGCGGGCTTACGTAAGTACGGCAGTATCGATGCGGATAATGAATCGGAGGCTTCGAAAAAAGCCGTACAGGAGGTGAGCAGCGGCAGGGCACAGTGCCTGATGAAGGGACATGTTCCGACAGCCCTGCTGATGAAAGAGGTACTTAATTCCGGTTATGGTCTTCGGAAGGGCGGGCTTTTATCTCACATCGCCGTATTCGAACGGGAGGACGGTTCCTTTTTGGGAGTTACCGACGGTGGTCTTAATATATCACCCGGTATTGCGGAAAAAATCGATATAATAAAAAATGCCATAGGTCTTTTCCGTTCTCTCGGGATAAAAATACCAAAGGTCGCCCTGCTCTCCGCAGTGGAGGTTGTTAACCCGGCGATACAATCCACCGTGGAAGCCGCTGCACTCGATGTAATGGGTATGAGGGGACAGATAAAAGATGCCGTTATCGAAGGGCCGCTTGCACTCGATCTTGCAGTAAGCAGGGAAGCATGCGAATTAAAAGGTGTAAACTCAAAAATTAAAGGCGACGCCGACATACTTGTGGTTCCTGATATTGTAAGCGGGAACATTCTCGGTAAATCTTTAATTCACCAGGCCAGGTTTCCCTCCGGCGGTATTATCGCCGGAGCAAAAGCACCCGTGATACTTCTATCCCGTTCGGATACGAGATCGGAAAAACTCAATTCTATTCTCTTAGGCGTTTCATCCGCAAATACTTAAAAACAAATACTATAGGTAAAAATTACCCGGGTCTTATTTAAGGAGGTCCCCGATGTTTTCCATCTGTATAATTAATCCCGGATCTACATCTACAAAGGTTGCGGTTTATCATGGAGCAGAAGACTGCAAACCTGCAGAAGGATCCTCACGAACTATAAAACACGACCCTGATATACTTGAAAAGCGGAAAAATCCCACAGACCAGCTTAACTTCAGAGTTAAAGCCGTGGAGGACTTTTTAGAAGAGCAGAAAATCGAAACTCTCGATGCCGTAGTGGGACGGGGAGGACTTGTAAGACCGGTTCCCGCAGGAAGCTACAAAATCACGGAAACGATGATCCGGGATCTGAAAGAATCGAAATACGGCAGCCATGCATCCAATCTCGGTGCACTGATTGCGGACATACTTGGCAGACGCTTTAACTGCCCCGCTTTTATAACAGACCCGGTAGGTGTCGATGAATTTGAACCCCTGGCACGTTATTCGGGTTTTCCCGGCATGGAACGGAAGTGCCAGTCACATGCTCTTAATATAAGAGCGGCAGCACGCAAAGCGGCGGATAGTCTGAAAACAACAATGTACAATTTAAATCTTATCGTTGTTCATTTAGGAGGCGGTATTTCCGTAGCACCCCTTAAAAAGGGGAGAATTGTGGATGTAAACAATGCCAATGACGGCGGACCTTTTTCTCCGCAGAGAACAGGTTCTCTGCCCACCACACAGCTTGTAAATTTATGTTTTTCAGGCAAATACGGAAATGCACAGGAGCTTAACCATATTCTTACCAAAAAATCCGGTTTACTGGGTTATATCGGAACCGATGACGGGGTAGAAATAACCGAAAGAATCAGGAAAGGTGATGCCCGTGCCTTAGAAGTATTTAAGGCTATGGCATACCAGGTATCAAAAGAAATCGGGGCGATGGCTGCTGTACTTAAAGGAAAAGTAAACACGATTATTCTTACCGGAGGCATGGCCCGTCCGCCGTTAACCGGCTGGATAGAGGATACGGTAAAATGGATTGCACCGGTTACGGTTTATCCGGGAGAAAACGAAATGTATGCACTGGCCGAAGCAGGTTTAAGATATCTCTCCGGCAGAGAGGACTTAAAAGATTATTAGTATAAATAAATTCGGTATATTCCTGTTACTATTCGTATTCAGTTTTAAAACATTTGCAGATTATCCGGAGATACATTATCTTAACCGGAATGATCCTCTCTTTGTGCAGCTGCAGGATGATATAAAGATATACTACCGGTGGAAAAGCAGAAATAAGAATAAAAAGGACAGCAAATCCCCTCCGATTTTAATTTTCAGCTATACGCTTCATAAAAGTGACGACCTGTTTACACTCGCCGCTCAACTGAATTTGCCTTATGATACGATAGCGACTTTAAACCGTATCAGTAATCCCGAAGAGTTTAAAAAAAGAAAAAGAATTCTCATACCCAACCTGCCCGGTGTCTTTGTCCCGCTTAAACCGGAATCCACACTCGAAGATATTATGTTTTCATGGAGGGTAAGAAAATCCGAACCTGCAATTAAACTTATCATAGCGGAAGCCGGGGTAAAAACATATTACAACTTTTATTCAGGCGGCAGATTTCATCCGATAGAACGGGCTTATTTCCTGAAACTTTTATTCCGCTTTCCATTAAGCAAAGGTGTTCTTTCCTCGGGGTACGGAGAAAGAACAAGCCCTTTTACAGGCCACCCTGAATTTCACACGGGCATAGATATCGCGGCACCTGCAGGCACGGATGTTTTTGCGGCACGTGACGGAATTGTAATAGAAAAGGGCTATAATAAGGTATATGGAAATTATATTATACTCCGGCATAAAGGCGGTTACGAAACAGTGTACGGCCACTTAAAAGAAATTAAAGCAGAGTTGCATCAACATGTTACTTCGGGTATGATTATCGGTGCAGTGGGGAGTACAGGAATGTCGACAGGCCCGCATCTTCACTTCGAGATAAGACGCAAGGGGGCGCCGACGAACCCCGTTCCCCTTATTAACGGATTAAAGAAATGAAAAGATTCATTTTCCTGGTACTGCTTTCATCTTCGGTTTCTCTGTATGCAGAAACCATTATATCACCTGTCGCCGCTGTTATTTTACTCCCGGTAGAGTCGGAAAGTGAAAAGAATACTCAACTGAAGCTGGAAGAATCCGTAGTACTCGATATACAGGGAAATAAAAAATTTCTTAAATCTTTAACGGTAGAGATGCATCAATCAAATATATTAAAGAGATATGCAGATAGTTTCGAGATAATTCTCTTTAAAAGGTTAAGACCTCTGCCTGCAAAGGGATTAAAAAATTTTAAGGGAATACGTATATTTTCACATATTATCCCTTACCGGAACAGAATCTACATAAGAATACCCGTACAGCCGGACAAAACATCCGGCAAGAGCAAACAGGAAAACATCTTTTTTGTCAAAAAGCGTGTTTCCATATCCGATTTTCCCCTTTTAATAACCATACAGCCGGTTATGAAAGGAATTCCCGATACGGCATTTACAAAGAAATTCTATATTTCAGCTGTCCCGGAGGTTATAAACAGAGGCTTACTCGATCTTTCTATAAAAAAACCCGAAGCTTTTAAAGACGAGCCGTATTCCGTTCTTATCGACGGAAAAGAGGTCGACAATAAAAACAAACCTGTCGAACTCGATGCCGGTATTCATGAGTTGCTTATACAATCCGCATCTTTCGAGAAGGTCACCTCGGCATTTACCATAGAAGCGGGAAAGACAAACAGTATGAATATAATCCTTAAACAAAGCATATCGACCATTTCTTTCGAAGCACCGGAAAATGCTGTTGTTTATCTGGACGGAACAAAACTCGCCCCTTATCAGCTTAACAGGATAAAAATAAAGGAAGGTGAACATTTGATAAGAATAAGAATAGATGATTACAGTCTTACAAGAAAGATAACGGTAAAAAGGAATAAAACGTACAAAGTTTCCCTGGTTTTTGATATGCTTATTAAAGAATATTAAGTATTTTTAAAGTGGTGTCGATAATAAAAGTGTCGGTATCCTAATATAGTTCCCCTCCCAGTTTACTATATTAACCGGCACCCTAACGGGTAGGCCAGTCTCTTAAAAGGACTGGCCTCTTTTTTTAGACAACATTGATCTTGACAATTTTACACAAAAGTCTCTTAATTTGTTCTAATGAAATCTAGAAAAAATAGAAGATTCCTCACTGAGATTCTGCTGGGGCTGTTAATTATTACCGCTGTTATTATAGGTGCTTCCATAGGTGTTGTCCTCGCCGCTACGAAAAATATCGATTTAGGAGAGACTTTCGGCGAACACAAGCCTGCACTTCCGACTCAGATACTCGATATAAAGGGAAGGCTTATCACCGAATTTTTTTCCAGCGAAAAAAGGGAGATCGTTTCCATAGATGAAATCCCGAAGATTCTTATAGAAGCATTACTGACCCGTGAAGACAGGCATTTTTATGAGCATCACGGTTACAGAATTCAGGATATAATAAAAGCAGGCTGGCATATAATGACCGGTCAATTCTTTCAGGGCGGAAGTACAATAACACAACAGCTTGCAGGAACCCTCTATACGGACCGATCCGACATTTCTTTAAAAAGAAAGCTTGTCGAATTATGGTGGGCGATACAGTTGGAAAGACGCTACACGAAAAACGAAATTCTTGAGATGTATTTAAATGAAATGTACTTCGGCCATAATACCTACGGGGTGGAAACAGCCTCCCAGTTCTACTTTAAACACTCTGTCCGTGATATAACGCCGGCAGAAGCCGCAATGCTTGTAATTCAGCTCGCTGCACCGGGTTACTACTCACCTATCAACCACCCTAACAGAGCGAAGCAGAGACAAAAAGAAATATTAAACCAGATGGTAAGTCTGAGATATCTGACAAAAGAGGAAGCCGATCTGTCATTTCAGGACTACTGGGATAATTACGATTATACACGGACAAATATCACATCCGCCTGGTACGAAAGGGAAGATAAAGCGCCTTATTTCAGTGAATATGTACGACAGAAACTCGAGGATATGCTCTACGGCTCGATCGATATGTACAAGGCGGGTCTTATTGTTCACACAACACTGAATCTCGATTATCAGAAAATTGCAGATAAGGTTATGGGGGAGGGAATAAGAAAAATCAATGCAACCTATCAGGCTCAGAGAGACAGACGGTTAAAGTATGCGGATAAGAATTTCTTAAATGTTATAGATCTGCTTTCTCTTACCTTTAACATAGGTGATTTGCGTGTAGCGGGCCGAAGACAGAAGATTCAGGCCAGAAATTACTTTCTAAACGATTTAAATCCGGTAATGGATATCTTTTCCGGCATGTTTAATCTAACCGGTATGAGATATGCGTCAAAAATCGGCTACAAAATAGAATCAAAGAAAGAGCAGACAACCGAGGTCCAGGGTGCTCTTATTGCGCTGGATTCGACAAAGGGCTACATCTATGCGATGGTGGGCGGCAAGAAATTCGAGAGAACGGATCAATTTAACAGGGCAACTCAATCCAAAGTCCAGCCCGGTTC
>QILZ01000308.1 GCA_003233545.1 Spirochaetales bacterium | reverse complement strand
TTATTACATGTTCTGTTTAAGTACGGAATAAGAACATTCGGTTTCAATGATATCCTGCTCTGATATATAATGCGGTATGCTGAAAAAAATCGAAAATGTAAAGGTTATACTTGTTTCTCCCCGGGACAGCAGAAATGTCGGTGCAGTATGCAGAGCCATGAAAAATATGGGCTTAATGTCGCTGCGAATTGTTATGAAAAATCTGATAGATCCTAAAACGGCAGAGATTCTTGCTGTACATGCTGCTGACATTCTGGATAATGCCGAGGTTTTTTCCGATCCTGCCGGAGCTGTAAAAGGAGCATCGCTGGTAGCCGGGATTACCAGGAGACGCGGGAAGAGGAGAAAGTATTTCAGCTATTCGGCGGAACAGGCTGCGGAGAAGATTGCATCTGTTAAGGAAGGCTGGACCGCTTTAATGTTCGGTAATGAAGCATCGGGATTAACGGAAGAGGAGCTTTCTCTCTGCAACATTTCCGTACGTATTCCGTCTTCGGCTCTGTTCCCGTCCCTTAATCTCTCCCATGCCGTTCAGGTAGTCACGTATGAAATATTTAAGGCATCTAATAGAGGATATAATTCTTATTTTAGGCCCGTAAACGGAGAAAGGCTTGCAGATTTAACCTATGTAATTAAAAAATCGCTTAAACGGATTGGTTTTTTTAAAATAAAGGGAGAGGAGGATATGGGTCTTTTTTTTCGGGATATCTTTGCAAGAGCGGAGATTTCTGCCGGCGAAGCTGACCGGATCGAGAAAGTTTTTAGAAAAATCGGCGGAATATTGACAGGAAAAGGTATCGATTAAGAAATCTAAAAACTTTCTTGACCTTAGTACTGTTAACATCTATTATTTCATCAATATGAGAAGATCAACTTTTTTCCTATTATTCCTGTCTTTATTTTTTGCCGTCCGGAGTGCAGGTGCCCTTACAAAAACTGATTTTGATAGTGCAGTGGATTTTTCTGTGACGCTGAGGGAACTCAGTTATGCGCTTAAGGCAGGTGCTTCGGTTAAAATTAACCCTGAAAAATTTATTGTCTTATATGGGACCGTAACCAGTGTTTCCTTTTTGAACAGGAAGAAAGATACCTACAAAGTCAGGCTGGAGCTGGTCTCCGGTGAGTGGATAGGGTTGGAGGATGTAAAAAGCTACAGGGCTTATGTGGATTTCGAAGGCCCGGATTATTACAGGATAATTCCAGCAAGAAGACCGAGAACGATCAGCTCTAAAGCTGTAGTCAAAGATTCGCGGGTATTGATTGTTGCAAAGATCATAAAACCTATAGAAATACCTTTAAGTGGTAAATACTGGCTTCTTAAGGGAGTATATATCAGAAAAATCTATTAAAACCTTATATCTTTTGCCTGTATTTCTTCCGTATCGCTTAAAAGCATGGCTCTCTCGATAACATTTTTAAGTTCCCTTATATTCCCCGGCCATGGATGACTTAAGAGTTTCTCTTTGGAATCTTCACTTAAATATTGACCGCCGCAGCTGTTTCCGGTAATAGTCTGTATAAAATGAACGGCAAGAAGTATAATGTCGGAGTCCCTTTCCGAAAGAGGCGGGATTTCTATAGGAAGTACACCTATCCTGTAGTAAAGATCCTCTCTGAAAAAACCTTTCGCAACACGGTCTTTAATATCTCTGTTGGTAGCTGCTATAATATGTATATTAAGCGGAATCGACCGGACTCCTCCTACCCTTCGTATTTCTTTTTCTTCCAGGACGCGCAGCAGTTTTACCTGTGTATTAATAGGCATTTCACCAATTTCATCGAGAAAAATAGTGCCGCTGTTTGCCTGTTCGAAAAGTCCTGCTCTGGCTCTTGCATCCGTAAATGCTCCTTTTTCCGAACCAAAAAGCTCGGTTTCTATAATTGTATCCGGAAGAGCACCGCAGTTTACAGCGATAAAGGGCTGTGATGCCCTCGGGGACATGGCGTGCAGGGTTTGTGCTATAAGTTCTTTACCGGTTCCGCTTTTACCGGTAATTAAAACGGTGGAGTCCGAATTGCGATACTTAACGATAAGATCCCGCACACTTTTTATACCGCTGCTGAAACCTAAGATTTTGTCGAGTTCCGGCAGGGAAGCATCGCCGTTAAAATATTTTCTCATAACAATGGTCTCTGCTGCACGCCGGATCGAACCCTCTAACTCCTTTAATTTGTACGGCTTTGCAACGTAATCGTAGGCACCCTTCTTTATAGCGCTGATTACCGTTTTTATGTCTTTAACTGCAGTGAGCATTATTACCGGGGGAGGCGAGGAAAGTGTCTGTATCTCGTCTAAAATTGTTATGCCGTCGACATCCGGAAGATTTATATCTAAAAGGACAACATCATAGCTGTTTTTTTTAAGCTTCTCTATCCCTTCTCTTGCTGTATAGGCGGGTAAAACCGTATAATTATCGGGAAGAACCATTTTCAGTGTATTGTATGCGAAAATATCATCATCGATAAAAAGGATACTTATCATATCTATTTATTGTATTATATCTGAGGTCGTGCTAAAATCCCAGCTGTTATGCTGGAAATAAAATTATTTCTAAGATTTTTCGAAAAAGATTTTATTGTAAAACTATTGTTTCTGATGCTTCTCTACTCTATTCTGCCTCTCGGTGAAATAGTGCTGCTTCTAAAACTCGGAGGTATAATAGGCAATTACCTGACTCTGGCACTTGCAGCATTCACCGGTTTATTCGGGGTTCTTATAGCTTTAAGTGAACTGCGCAGAACGTTAAATATGATTCGTTTACAGGTACGGGATGGTGTATATCCCGGTGAAGGTTTTGTAAGTATTTTCGGAATTCTTGCAGGCGGAATATTCCTGCTTACTCCCGGTTTTATAACGGATTTTATTGGGTTCCTGCTTTTTATTCCTGCTGTCCGCATCAGGGTAGGCAGGGTCCTGACAAAGAAGATGAACGCTAAATTTAAAGAACTCTACGAGTACCTTAAGCTCTACGATGTTTAGGCGGGGTCTAAAAAAAGCTTGTTATAATTTGAATACTCTGTATATCAAAAGCAGCAGTAAAAAGAATAGATAGGGAATTATTCTGAATACTTTAAGAGGATGTTTTTTTAAACGTGTAAGCTGTTCAAGACCGAGGGCGAACAGGGTTTTCGAGGGCTGTTTTTCCTTTCCGGAGAATATCTCGAAACAGTTATCCGCCCATATGTATATTCCCGGATTAAAATCTTTCTTATGACGCAGTATCCACTTTTCTCTTCCCCCTAGTCCGGTACCGCATATAAGGAGGGAAGGGGATGCCTTGCGGATAGCAAGGAGAATATTTCTTTCCTGTTCCTTTGTAAAAAAACCTGAGAATCGTCCCACGATTCTTAAATCGGGGAATGAGGCTTTCAGATTTCTTTCCGCCTGTTCCACATCTTCCTTTTTTGCACCAAGAAGATAAACTGTTTTGTTTGTTCTCTCGATAAGGGTAAGCATGCGGATAAGAAAAGCAAAAGGCCTTACTCTTGTAAGGCTGCCTGCTTTAAGAAAACGGGCTGCAACTGTTATTCCCTTGGCGGTAGGAAGAACCAGAGATGATTCTTTAAGCATTCTGTTGTATTCAAGGTCATGGCGTGCTATAAGGATTTCCCTTACGGAAATCAGGGAAATCTGGTGTTTCTCATTGTCCTGAGTGTACAACTCTAAAAGTTTAAGAGCCGAATCAAGTGTGACTTCATCTACCGGAACACCGAGTACTTTCTTTCTTATTCTGCCGGGTGTTGTGTTGTTTATATTATTATCCAAGAATCAACTCCACATTAAGATTACGATGTTTTATATTCTGTTGCAAGTCCTTCGTGCAATCTCCATGAATTTCGTTCCGAGTGTATCATTTTTACAGTGGCAATCGCGTAGATTGCAGCCGTTTCCGTGCGTAGAATGGTATTTCCCAAAAAAGCGGAGTACATTCCCGCCTTCCGCAGCATAGCGGTTTCGTCTTCGGAGAACCCGCCTTCCGGTCCTATCAGGATGCCTATACTGTTAATATCCCTGTATAAGATCCTGTGTAAATCGGTGTTACGTTTATTTTCAGGATGAAAAAAGACAAACACATCGAAGCCGGAACCGTAAGGAGATTTTTCCTGAACCGTTGTACAGATATCCTTTAAGGATACGGGCTTCTGAATTCCGGGTATTTTAAGAGAACCGCTCTGTTGAACCGCTTCCCGTGCTATCCGCTGCCACCGTTTTAGTTTGTTTTCCGGATTTCTTTTCGTTTCGAGTACAGGTACGGTATACCGGCTTATTACAGGGGTTATGCTTGTTACTCCCATTTCGGTAGCCTGTCTTATAATAATGTCCATTTTTTTTCCCTTAGGAATACATTGATAGAGGTTTACATGGAGGGGAATAATTGCAGATAACCCGTCGCTTATGTCAGGGAGCTCAACAGGCCGGAGACGTATCTGCTGTCCCCTGGTAGTCAGGATGATAAGCCTGTATAGTTTTCCTCTTCTGTCGATGCCATTTAATGTATCACCTTCCCGTAAACGTAAAACATGCGCGAGGTAATGGAATTCCCGGCCTCTGTTAATAGTAAGCTCTTCACCCTTAAAATCCTCAGGCAAAAGAAAGTGTTTCATATTTTCTATGAGTTGATAAGCTGTACAAGAACAGTTCTGTTTCTCGGTCCGTCGAATTCGCAGAAGAAAATACCCTGCCATGTGCCTAAGACCATACGCCCGTCTGCAACCGGTATATATACACTCGGGCCGATAATCGATGCCTTTATATGTGCTGCGGAATTTCCCTCCAGGTGTTTATAGTGATCGTTAAAAGGAATTATCTTATCGAGTTCGAAAACTATATCCCTCGGCACGGAGGGGTCTGCATTTTCGTTTATAGTAACGGCGGCTGTTGTGTGCGGGACATAAACGATACATGCACCATCTGTTACCCCGGATTCTATCAGAATCTTTGATACTGTACCGGTGATGTTAACGAATTCCGTCCTCTTTGAGGTTTTGATATTAAAACTTTTCATTTATGTATCCTCATATCATTATTCTATAACAGTACCGCTCCCGGTAAGCCTGAATTTTTCTGCAATGATTTTTCCCGTTCAGGCTCATTATAAGAGGGCTCTGCCTCCATGGATTATTTTCGGAGTTCCCCTACCGCTGCCTTTAAAACAATATCATAATCAAGATCGTAAACCGGCGGATTATTATTGGTTCTGTTTCTTTCATTTCTAATGAGCTTCTTTATATAACGCTCATCGAGTTTGATTTTGTCTTTTTCTAATTTTTTCATGAATGACAGAATGTCCGGCTCGGTGGTTTTCGGATGTTCCTTGACGAAGTTCTTTATATAATTTCCGTTAAGCAGTTCGGACAGCTCTTTCTGCTCCTCTTTGGAGAGCTCTTTTTCTTTAATAACTTTATCGGGCATAATTCCGATCTTATCGATACTGATCCCGGACGGAGTATAGTATTTGGCCATTGTGAGTTTAAAACCGGAGTTGTCTATTCTCCTTACCTGCTGAACAGATCCTTTGCCGAAAGTTTTTTCTCCCATCAGTTCGGCACGTTTTGTGTCTTTTAATGCGCCTGCGAGAATCTCCGATGCGGAAGCGGATCCCTTGTCCACAAGTACAATAATCGGTATCTTTTTATCTACAATTGTATTCCCGGCGGATGCATAGTATGTCCGGTCTTCCGAGGCTATTCTGCCCCGCGTGCTTACAATTGTACCTTCGGAGAGAAAGTAGTCCGCAACACGGTAAACCGCATCGAGAAGCCCGCCCGGGTTACTCCTTAAGTCGATAATCATCGAGCTGTAATTATTCTTTTTAAAATATTCGATAGCTTCTTTAACACGAACAGGCGTTATCGGAGTAAATTGAGTAATCCGAAGGTATCCGATTCCTCCCGGAATCATAGCCCTTTTTACCGTCGGAACTTCTATGATCCCACGTGTTATTTCAACATTAAAGGTTAAATGTTCACCTCTCAGTATGGTAACTTCCACCTTTGTGCCGGGCTTGCCCCGCAATTTATTAACAACCTCGTTTATCTTCATGTCAACGGAAGATTCTTTGTTTATTTTTACTATAATATCTCCCGCAGAGATACCTTCTTTATATGCGGGAGCATCCTCTATGGGAGCAACAACAAGAACTCCGTTAGTTACCTTCGTAATTATTAATCCCACACCTCCGAAACGGCCGGTTGTCGTATCTGTAAGCTGACGCATCTCATCGGTTGTAAGATACATGGAGTAGGGATCCCCCAGTGATTCGAACATTCCTTTAAGGGCACCGTCTATAAGCTTTTTCGGCTGTACTTTGCTTGCATCGACATAGTTATCACGAACAAACTGAAAAACATCGTAGAACAGGCCAAGGTATCTCTGTGCTTCCGCTTCTTTACTGCCGGCAAGAGCCTTTGGCGCAAAACTTAAGATTACAATAATCGAAAGAAGAACGGCTGTTACGGAAATCCAGACTATACGTTCTTTTGTACGTTTTCTCACATCATTTTCTTTCATATTTTCTCCAGAATTATGCACTATTCTAATAATGAGGCAGAGTTTGTCAATGGCATTAACTACTTGACTTGTTAATACATCAAAGTTACACTCCGCCTATACATGGAGAGCGGTCGTCTTAAACTTCTGGTTGCCCTTATATGGGAATTTATCAGGATATTTCTTATATTCATAGCCACTATCTCGATTTTTTTTACAGTCTTGAAGAGGAACGGTACTGCTCTGTACTGGCTTATTTCTCTGGGTTCTTTTCAGCTTCTTCCGATTGCGGCACTTGTATTTGCCTTTTTCGATGAGAAAAAGTACGGTGTTGTTATTAAATTTGTATGTCTTGCGAAGCTTATAAATCTGTTCTCCCTCTTTCTGATAGTTCTGAATACTCCCCTCGGAATTCTTATAAATCCCATCCGGTCGCCTTTTAATCCTGTCAGGCTCACCTTTATACCTTTTGCTATCTATCATATTCATTTAATTGCTTTTCTTTTCTTTTTTGATTTGATTTTCCTTATCATTTTATTATCATATAAAACAGAAAATGGCGTATTAACAGAGGTTAGAAAGCAGTATGATTCTAAAACTGTTAAGATCTCTGATAAGTCGGACAAACTGCCGGACTTCGAGGAAGAGGATTTAGGAAAGACGGGTAAAGGAGAGCGGTAAATGCACATACTGCCGGTCGCTAGCGGAAAAGGCGGTGTTGGAAAGTCTGTTATTGCGGCAAACCTCTCTCTTGCAATTGCAGAAACCGGGAAGAGAGTAGTGCTTGCAGACCTCGATTTAGGCGGATCCAATATTCATACGATACTGGGGCTGCGCTCGGTAGAAAGAGGGCTCGGTACTTTTTTAAGCGGCGGAAAACTGAAATTCAATGATATTTTAATACAAACCGGTTACGATGGCCTTGAGTTTATTCCGGGTGATGCGGAAATACCGGAAATCGCCGATTTAAAAAGTTACCAGATGAAAAGATTAATCCGGAATCTTATCAGTCTGGATGCGGATTATCTGATACTCGACCTTGGAGCAGGAACACACAGGAATGCCCTTGACTTTTTTTTGATGTCCGGCAGGGGAATAATTGTAACAAATCCGACTCTTACGGCGATCTTAAACGCATATCTTTTCCTAAAAAACTCTGTTTTCAGGCTTATGGGTTCCGCATTTCCGAAACAGTCCCCTGCAAGCCGTTACATATCGTCTTTAAAAAAAGAAGGCCGTCTTCTGCAGCGTATCTATATTCCTCAGCTTCTATCTAAAATAAAAGAAGAAGACAGGGATAGTTATGATGCCTTTACGGCTCTGGAGAAAAAATTCATGCCGTCCCTGATTCTTAATATGATCGATGATCCTGCTGATGCCGAAAAGATCGAAAAATTAAGAAGATCAACAAGAGAATACCTTAATGTGGAGCTTGAACATTTAGGGATCATTTACAGGGATGATCTGCAGGACATTGCTCTAAGTTCAAGACTCCCCATTATCAAGTATAAACCTGACTCTGTTATTTCTCAGGCTATTTACCGTATCGCTGATAAAATTCTGCAGAAAGAAAATGAAACAGAGGATACTCTGGAAATTACTACACCGGAGGAGAGTTATCAAGTTGCGGAAATGGAAGCGGAAACGGATTTCCAGGTAAAAATGCGGAATTTGGAAGAGCTTCTTCATTTCGGAACCCTTACAACGGGAGACCTTGTGGAGACCATAAGATCCCAGCACTTTGAGCTCCAGCATCTTAAAAAAGAAAACCAGCTTCTTAAAACAAAGCTGGTACGTGCTGTCAGTGACGGATTTAAAGTGTAAAAGGAAAGGCGACAGAAGATCATATATAATGCCGTTACAGATTGAATTTGTAAAAAAATACCTTTTTATTTCCCTTTATCCGGTTCCCGGTTATTACTATTA
This sequence comes from Spirochaetales bacterium, assembly GCA_003233545.1. Taxonomy (GTDB): domain Bacteria; phylum Spirochaetota; class Spirochaetia; order SZUA-6; family SZUA-6; genus SZUA-6. Next base: position 4,873 of record QILZ01000308.1, on the reverse strand, counting down.
TATATTGTATGTCTTTAAGGGATAACTTTAATTATGAGTGATAATAAGATTCTGTTCAAAGGTACTGTAATACTCGAAATCAATGAAACCGGGACGGAAGCCAATCTTGCCTTTAGGCCGGACGGGAAAGGCGGCAGTTGGACACGGGGAGGATTGGTACAGCTTTTTGAAGAGAAGAATATAAAAGATTCTCTGGATCCGGGCGCACTGGAAAATGCAATTAAACAATTTACAGAGTTGAAAGATGGAGAGCTTAAATTTACCATTGCACGGGGAATAGAACCGGGCCTGCCCGAACCGGGGAAGATACGCTGGGAAAGTTTAACAGTTCCTGATGACAAGAGAGCGGAAGCGGAAAAGATGTTAAAAGAAGCTCCGTCCCCCGAAGTCTATGAAATACATGAAAAAATGATAAAGCTTGAGAAGGTGGAAAAGAAAAAGCCTTTACTGCCCTTTATGAAGGCAAGAGAAGAAAAGATAGTGCAGTGGCAGAAGAAAGAGGAACGAAGGCGGATAGGCGTCGAGGAAAGAATAGAGGCTTATGGTTTTGTCGGTGACGGGCAGCTTCTTGCAACAGTCGAAGCAGGTAAACCGGGCACAGCAGGGAGGACACTCTCCGGAAGGATTATAAAACCTGCGGAAGCAGAGGATATAAAAGTTTTTGTGGGCAATGGTGTAAAGATTTCCGGTAAGGAAATAAAAGCGGAGATGACGGGCCTGGCAAGGCGGGGGAGCAACTGGATAGATGTAATAGCGTACCTTCCGCACAGAATCGAAATTAAAAGTTCAAAGGACAATACCGACTGCTTAATGGATTTTATACCCGGGTTTGCAGATAGTTCTTTGCCTGATATCGCCGGGATTCTTGCGGATTGTGAGAAAATCGGATTTAAACACGATGTGTTAAAATCCGAGGACGATATAAAACAGATTATTAATGACAGTATAAATAATGGAGTACAGCTTAAGAATTATTCGTTAAACAAGTCGGGGGAATCACAAATTATTATTTCCGTTTCTCCTGATAAGTGTAGAGCAGAACTTACGTTAAAAAAGGGGGCTGGGCAGGGTAAACGGCTTACACTTAAAGAGATAAGTGAAAAAATCAATAGCTATAAATTTAAAGGCATGGATGGTGAAAGAATAAAAAAGGATATTCTTGATTTTTACAACAGCAATAAACAAGAGCTTAAAAAGTATGTGCTTGTTGAGGGAACAGAACCGGGAAAGGGAGAAGACGGAGAAATAAAGTGTGAATTTAATTTTGTTGGCAAAGAAGAAACGGCAAAATTAAAAGAACAGGCGGAGGCAAGGATTGCAGAACTTGCGGATATTAAATCCCTGGATAAATTTCCGATTTCTTCCGTAGAGAAAATCGGATTTGTCGAGAAGGGAACAAAAGTAGCATCCATCGTTACGGCGACTAACGGAAGGCCGGGGAAGGATGTTTTCGGCAATACGATTCCGGGGAAAAAGGGTAAAAAACCAGGGTACAGGATATTCGAAAATCTTCAGGCATCCGCGGCACAGGTTACTTCAAAAATTAACGGTATTATTGAATCAGGAGAAGTTAAAGGAGAATTACAGCTTCGTGTAAGGCCTTACGGGAATGGTAATGCAAAAGTTACCATATCCGGTGATGCTATGAAGGCTTTCCTCACCATAGAGCCCCCTCTTGGTTCCGGTGCACCTGTTGATTACGATACTGTTAAAAGAATAATAGATGAGGAGGGAATCAAAAAGGGTATCGATGATGAAGCTGTTAAAAACGCCGTGCAAATCTCATTGGCAGGAGAGCCTGTGGAAAATCTTCTTATAGCACAGGGTAAACGACCGGTAAATGATATGGGAAAAAAGCCTGTATTCCATGTTCAATTTGCTTCGGGCAAAAGGGTGACAATTCGAAAAAATGGCAGGGCTGATTATAAAAATAAGGATCTTATAACTACAATTGTAAAGGATCAGCTTCTTGCCGAAGTCGATGTATCCGATGTTACGGCAGAGGACGGCTGGGATATTATGGGTAATACGAGGCCTGCTGTAAAACATTCTGAAATTGTGCTCGAGGCGGGAAAGAATGTTCGTAAAGAAACGGATAAAGGGGGGAAGCTGAAATTTTATGCGGAAAAAGACGGAGAGCTTCAGTATGAAAAAAATATACTTGAAATTCTGGAAGTTCATACTGTGGCCGGCGATGTCGGCATTGCTACCGGTAATATTAATTTTTCGGGGACTGTTATAGTTAAAGGTTCTGTTCTGGATGGTTATCAGGTTATAGCCGGTGGTGATATTGTAGTCGAAGAAAACGTACAGGCGGCGCTGCTCTCTGCAGAGGGTTCCATAATCATTAAAAACGGGGTAAAAGGAGCAGGCAGAGCAATTTTGCGGACAAAGAAGAATATAGAAACGGCTTTTATCGAACAGGCTACCGTGCTTGCAGTCGGCGATGTTAAGGTTTCGGGGAGCTGTTTAAGATGCAAAATTAAATGTAACAGCAGGGTAATTTTGGAATCGGATAAAGGCAACTTTGTGGGCGGAGAAATCAGGGCGAAGAGTGGAATCGAGGTTATGAATCTGGGTTCGGAAAGCTGGGTAAAAACCGCAGTTTCCTTCGGTCAGGATTACCTTGTAGGTGACAGGCTGCAGCTCGAAGAAAAGGAGATAGATAAACTGAAACATTACGTTGTAGAACTCGATGCTTTGATGAAAAAAATAGAAAAATCGGGCGGAACAGATAATGAGGCAATGGAAAAGCTGCGCAGGGGAAAGGTCCATGCCCTTAAAGTGATGGAGAAAAGGAGCCACAGAGTATTTACCCTGAAGGAACGCTACGAAGAGCATATTCCCTCCGAAGTAAAAGTACGCGGTACTGTTTATCCCGGCGCAGTGCTCGAGAGTCACGGAAGATTTTTCGAATTTAAGGAAACGAAAAAGGGAGTTACAATGCTATTTAATGAAAAACATGGATTAATCGAGGAGGAAAAAGAATGATAGGTTATCTGCTGTATCCCTCGTGGATAAAACCTGAAATTATACCGGGATTACCGATCCGCTGGTATGGATTGATGTATCTCGTCGCATTTGTTATATCGTACCTGCTTTTTAAATATCAGATAAAAGAAAAAAAATTAGAGGTGAACGACGATGATGTTTTAAACCTCTTTTTCTGGGCGATCATCGGACTTTTAATTGGTGCACGTGCATTTGCCGTTACCATCTATGACCCTACCGGCTATTATCTCCGGCATCCCCTGCAGATAGTAGTTCCATTTGCAAGGGTTAACGGAAAGCTCATTTTTACCGGGATTCAGGGTATGTCGTATCATGGCGGGCTTGTGGGGGTTTTAATTGCCTTTATAGTTTACTGCCGGGTAAAAAAGATTAATGCACGGGCATGGGGTGATATGGCAGTTGCTGCGATTCCTCTTGGGTATACATTCGGGAGGCTTGGCAATTTTATCAATGGAGAACTGTACGGACGTGTTACAACCGCACCGTGGGGAATGATTTTTCCTCATGCTCAAAAGTTTCCCGCATCGGAACAGTGGGTACAGGACTTCGCAGCTAAGGTGGGGATAAATACAGCCGGAATGAGTATGGTAAATCTCCCCAGGTATCCTTCTCAGCTTTTCGAAGCTTTTTTCGAAGGCTTTTTCCTGTGGCTTATAATGTGGTTTATCTTACGAAAAATGAAGACTTTTAAAGGATTCCTTATTTCTTCATATATAATCGGCTACGGTGTAATCAGGTTTTTCATCGAATACATAAGGCAGCCGGATATAGGAATAGGTTATCCCATACAGTTTGTTCATTTAAATAACCCGATTTATCAATTTACACCGTGGAATTTTACAACAGGTCAGATACTTAATTTTATTATGATTACAGGCGGTGTTATTGCACTGTTTATATTTAAAGCGGTAGATAAAAGGGAACAGGAAAAAGAGATGAAACAGGCGAAAGAGCATGTGAGCCGGCGAAAGCTGAAAAAACGAATTAAATAGTTATGGGCGGTACTTAAGCCGTTACCGGCCGCAATCCGGCATGGCAGTTAATACCGCTACAGCGGTGGAAACTTTCTGCCTGTATATCCTCCACCGGGAAAGTCGGGTGACGATCGTGAAGAAGAGACCCATGCCCTTTCAATATCCTGAGGGAAATTGTAGAGCTTTTCGATTTCTTTACCAATTTTAACCGGTTTGCTGCCGCTAAATTCAGAGATAATCTCAGTTTTCGGGCTGTCCACAGCGAAGACCAGCATTTTACCACTGCCTCAAGGAGCACTTTGTTTCCTGTAACATTTACAAATGCATCCTGCTGTCCGGCAAAAGACATTCCGGGCAAGAATTCTAAACTGTCTTCTGACGATCCGGATGCTCGAAATGTCAAGCAAATCTGGGAGCGGATATATATTTAAGACAGAAATTCCTGAAGCCTTCTCATCCGAATCGTTAATCCCGATTTCATTATTCTCCTATAAAAAATATATTATTTCTCAATTTGTTGTATTAATTAACCACACAATTCCATCCTACTCTCTGCAGTCCGGATCAAGGTATAACAACATACACCCTGGCAACAGTATTACTTCCCAGGCCGTCGTCTGCTGCGGTTCGGTTAGTGAAACTGTCTCCCCCATTCGTGGAGATACTTAACCCTCCATCCGTGGCGGCATAGACGTTTGAGCCGTCAACATACACTCCATAAACAATATTACTTCCCAGGCCATCGCTTGTTCTGGTTCGGTTAGTGAAACTGTCTCCCCCATCCGTGGAGATACTTAGACCTCCCTCTGTGGCGGCATAGACGTTTGAGCCGTCAACATACACTCCATAAACAATATTACTTCCCAGGCCATCGCTTGTTCTGGTTC
>QILZ01000395.1 GCA_003233545.1 Spirochaetales bacterium | reverse complement strand
TGACGATTATAACTATAAGCAGAACACCGATAAGTACGTAACGAATAAAAGGTGCTCTTGTTGCAAAAGAAGCCGGAACTACCTTTGCGATTAAGTAGGTACTCCATGACCATATTGCCCAGACAATCCAGGCGCCGAGTATTCCACCTTTGTTATTGCCGGTACCGCCAAGTGTCAGCATTGTCCATATAATGAATGTACCGAAGAGAGCTTCGAAAACTCCCGGTTGTATTGCCGCCGAATAGTGAGCGTATAAGGCTCCTCCAACACCCATTATCATGGCGCCGACAACAAGCGACTGCATTTTAAAGAAAACTACGTTTTTACCATCGGCATTGGCCATAATTTCATCTTCACGAATGGCACGCAGAACTCTCCCCCACGGCGAACGAATACCCCTTTCCACGGCAATATAGATTACAGCAAGGAAGATAAGAACAATAACAAGATAAACGTAGCTGTAGTATTGAGGACTGACTAAATTATGGAGCGGCTGAGGAAGACCGACAAGGCCCTGGGGGCCATTGGCCAGCCACGATTCATTGTTAAAAAATATACGGATAGACTCTGCAATACCAAGTGTTGCGATTGCAAGGTATCCTTCCCCGAGGCGAAGGGTAAGTGCACCGACTAAAATACTGACAAGTCCGGAGGCAATTGCAGCAGCTATAACACCGACAAGAAAGGGCATGCCGAGGCCGAATGCCTGGGTAACGTAATTTGCAAGTGCACCTGTGGGCATATGCATAGTAAACAGAGCTGATGTATACGCTCCGACAGCGAAAAAACCTGCAATTCCAAAGTTTAAAAGTCCTGTATATCCCCACTGAACATTTAAACCAATGACGAATATAGAATAGATCGTTGCCATTACTGCAAATGAGATGAAAAAGTTTAGTAGGCCCATTATGAATACCTCCTGCCAAGAATTCCTCTCGGTCTTACTATCAGAACGAGAATCATAATTATAAAGGCAACCGCAGGTTTATATGACGGAGCCATGAATGCCGTTGACATCTGCTGTGCAATGCCGAGAACAAGCCCTCCTATGAGAGCTCCGGTGATGCTGCCCTGTCCTCCGAGAATAACGGCTGCGAAAAGGGGCAGAAGAAATATCCAGCCCATTTCCGGCCGCAGCTGAGTTTCTATGCCGTACAAAACTCCGGATATCGCTATAAGCAAACCTGCAATACCCCATGCCCAGACAAGCATTCTTTCGGTATTTATGCCCGATACCTGTGCAAGAGTCGGATTGTCGGCCAATGCTCTTAGTGCCTTGCCCATCTTGGTTTTGGACAGAAAAAGATAAACCACTGCAACAGAGAGCCATGAAATTATAACAATAAATATTTCATCCACTCTGAATTTTATTCCTATATTATGAAGAATGATAGTCGGCCTTAAGCCGGTATTATAAAAATGAAAATCCGCACCCCAGATAATGTATATTGTACCTCGAAGTGCCCATGCAACACCGATAGAAGCAATAAATCCGGTAATCGAAGTTGCCCCTGCTTTTCTTAAGGGTTTATAAACCCACCGGTCGATCAGAATTGCAAGTATTACGGATATCAGGATTGCGGGGATGAATGCTACGAGAACACCCCAGTTGAAAGAAAAAGGACCTACGGTGCCTTTTAAAATACCCATTTTATTGAATAATGTTACAAAGAGGAGTGCGCTGTATGCTCCGGCAGTTATCTGATCACCATGGGCGCAGTTAAAGAGATCCATTATACCCCATATCAGTGTCAGTCCTACACTTCCCAAAGCTATGATACTGCCTAAAACTATTCCATATATTAATAACTCTAGCATGTTACCTCCCTAGATAGAGTCTACCGATTTCTTCGTTATTTCTTAGCTCTTCCGCACTTCCTTCCGCTTTATTTTCTCCGCCTTCTATGATATAGGCTTTATCAGCGGCGTTTAAGGCCTGTGCGTTCTGCTCTACGAGTAAAACCGTAACACCCTGTTTGTTTAAAGCGGCGATTCGCTCGAAAATATGATCGACCAGAACCGGCGCAAGCCCTGTCGATGGTTCGTCGAGGAGCAGTACTTCCGGATTTACCATTAAGGCTCTTCCTATTGCGAGCATCTGTCTCATACCACCGCTAAGTTCTCCCGCACTGCTCTTTCTCCTGTCTGTCAGACTCGGAAAGAATTCAAAGATCTCTTCCATCCTTAAACGCCAGTCGTCTTCCCTGGTAAAGGCCCCCATCTCGAGATTTTCCTGAACAGTCAGGGTGGGAAAGATATTTCCTTCCTGAGGAACGTAACATATACCTTTTTTAGTCATTTTTTCCGGCGGGGTACCTGAAATATCATTATCCTTAAAAAGTACCCGGCCCTGTGTAGGTTTTACAACACCGAATATGGTTCTGAGAAGAGTTGTTTTTCCGGCTCCATTGGGACCTAAAAGCGCGACTATTTTACCGTCTTCTATGTCGATAGAAACCCCGTGCAGAACTTCCATGCTGCCGTAACCGGATACTATGTTTTCTAACTGCAATATGCTCATTTCTTTGAACCTCCAAGATATACTTCCAGTACTTCCGGGTTATTTGCAACCTCGTCCGGAGTTCCTTCTGCAAGCTTTTTACCCCAGTCCATTACAATTATCGGATTGCATATATCCATAACGAGTTCCATTTCATGTCCGATTAATAATACGGTGATATTTTCACTAGCTACCAAATTTCTTATTCTTGCTGCAAGAGTTTTACGCTCTGTCGGGTTAACTCCGGCTCCCGGTTCATCGAAGAGTATCATTTCCGCACCGGCCATCATTGTCCGGCCGAGTTCCAAAAGCCTCTTCTGCCCGCCGGAAAGATTGCCTGCAAATTCATCTTTAAGGTGTAAAAGACCTACGGATTCGAGAATGGATAATGCCTTATCCCTGTTTTTTATTTCTTCCCTCTTAACCACGCCGGGCATAAACCACGTTTTTAAAAGGTTTTCGCCGCTTTGATCGGGCGGAACAAGCATCAGGTTCTCCAGTACTGTCATAAGTTTAAGTTCGCGGCTTATCTGGAACGTACGGCACAAACCTTTATGAAAAGTTTGATGAAGTGATAAACCGTTTATTCTTTCTCCTTTATAGAGAATATCACCTTCGTCGGGTTTATAAAAACCGGTGATAAGATTAAATGTTGTAGTTTTGCCGGCTCCATTGGCACCGATGAGTCCTGTTATACGGTTCGGATAGACATCGAAGGAGACTCCATCTACAGCTTTTACACCGCCAAAATACTTACGCACATTGCGCAAAGACAAAATGGGTTCACTCATTTTCAACTACTATCTCCTTATACGGGAATGAAAAAATGTATTTCGTGATTATAGCAGTAGTTATTGAAGCGGTCAACAAAGAAAATTGATTTTTAAAATAAATCATGGTCAGCTGTTTTTTTTGCAGGAAATATTTATACGTTAAGTTACCGGATAAAAAGCCAGAAGTGGGACTTGAACCCACGACCTGCTCATTACGAGTGAGCTGCTCTGCCACTGAGCTATCCTGGCTACAAGCGTAGAAGACTATAGTAATACAGTGAAAAAATCAAGAGAAAAACTCTTCACAATAAAACCTATGTAACAGAGTTCTCTAATAATTATTTCCGGGCTAACCGATAATAGAGTGTGAGGTACATATATGGAGGACATGATTGATTAGAGGTTTATACACCGGGGCAAGCGGTATGGTAGTGGAAATGCATCGCATGGATACGATAGCCAATAATCTTGCCAATGTAAATCTGACAGGATACAAGAGGGATACATCTGTTCAGAAAGCTTTTCCCGAACTGCTGTTACGCAGACTGAATGATAACGGTGTTTATAATTTCCCGTTCGGTTCTGTAGATACAGCGCCTATCGTCGGAAAACTGGGAACAGGTGTGGAACAGAATGAGGTTTATACTGTTTTTACTCAGGGCCCGATGAAAGAAACGGGTAATGATTTTGATCTTGCCCTGGAGGGGAAGGGGTTTTTCTCCGTGCAGACCGGTCAGGGAGAAAGGTATACCCGCAATGGAACGTTTCTCATAAATAACGAGGGATACCTTGTAACAAAGACAGGAGATTATGTACTCGGAGAAAAGGGTCCGATTAAGCTTAAAAAGAATAATTTTGTAGTGGACCAGGATGGGAAGATCTATCAGAATGCGAAGTTTTCCGGAGATGCAGGCAGGCTTGTTTCTCTGGAAGAAAATCAATGGGAGAATATGGAATTTGTGGACAGGCTTAAAGTAGTTGATTTTAAAAGGGATCGTTATCTTAAAAAGATGGGAAACTCATACTGGAATTCCGCACGGGAATCCGGTAAAGCAGAAATAATACCGGATAATAAACGGCCGAAGGTACGTCAGGGCTTTTTAGAAGGTGCTAATGTAAATCCGGTAACGGAAATGGTTAAGATGATAGAGGTGAATCGAAGCTATGAAGCTAATCAGAAGCTTGTTCAGAGTGAAGATGCACTATTGGGAAAACTTATTAATGATGCTGTTAAGGTGTAAAGGAGGCATTAAAAAATGATGAGGTCATTATGGACTGCTGCTTCGGGAATGACCGGACAGCAGTTTAATATAGATACAATTGCGAATAATCTTGCGAATGTTAATACAACCGGTTTTAAACAGAACCGGCCCGATTTTGAGGACCTGCTGTACCAGACAATCAGGGTAGCCGGTACACCGGCAACCGAAGTCACCGTTGTACCGGTCGGAGTACAGGTAGGGCATGGTGTAAGACCTGCTGCTACTCAGAAGATTTTTACGCAGGGCGCATTGCAGTCCACAGGTAATGTCTCTGACATGGCAATAGAAGGAGAAGGTTTTTTCAGGGTACTGCTCTACGACGGAACATACGGATATACTCGTGACGGGTCATTTAAAATAGATTCTAACGGACAAATTGTTAATTCGAATGGCTACAGATTAATGCCCGAGGTTATTCTTCCGGAAGGATTCATAAGAGATACACTTACAATATCCCAGGACGGAAGGATAACTGTAAAGGTTGCCGGCAGTGATAATCCGGTGGAAGCCGGACAGCTGGCTATTTACAGATTCGTTAACCCGGCGGGTCTCCAGGCGGCAGGTGAAAATATATTAAAAAGGACCAATGCCTCCGGGGACGCGATAGGGGGAAGACCCGGATTCGACGGCATGGGAAAGGTTGTACAGAAATTCCTGGAAATGTCCAATGTATCCGCCGTAAGAGAAATGGTAAATATGATAGTTGCACAAAGAGCATACGAATTAAACTCCAAGGCTATTCAGACATCCGATTCGATGCTCGCTACTGCAAACAACCTTAAAAGGTAATGAGTAATCAGAATGATAAAAAGCCGAAAGGTACTGATCTTACTTTTTATTCTGATTTCTCTGTTTAATAGTACAGGAACGGTTTATGCGGGCGGGGTTGTGGTGTATCTTAAGAAATACCTCGCCGTACGAAATTACGACATTACTGCACAAAGTATTTTAAGCAGCGGAGTTTTAGATTCGGATATTGCCGCTGCTCTGAAAAGAACTGTTATTTTAAATGTTTACGGTGGAACAGTGATTTATCCTGTTAAGACTCTGTACAGATTGTTAGAAAATAATATTTCGGAACCTTTAAGTTTAGTAGGAGATAAAATTATCATATTTCGTGATGCTGTGTTGAATAATACAGACAAAGAGACTTTTCTTTCGATAGCAGACGCACTCTGGCGAAAATATGGGATGAAAGACGGAAAATTGGAATTCGAACTTAAAAGAGACAGCAATGCCGATGGAAATGATATTACAGGATCGAAACCAGTGATCGATATTGTCGGTTATTCGGATAAACCGCTTAAATGTATGATATATGTTAAATACAGGTATAAAGATAATAATAAACGGCTGCAGAAATATTATGCGGAAATAAGGAGATTTATTCCCGTTGCATATGCGGTTAAAACGATTCGTGAGGGTGAATTGCTGTCCGGTGAAAGTGTGAAATATAGAAATAAAGAAGCTGACAAATTGAGCGGTGGAATATTTTACAGGACTTTTCTGACTTCCGGAGAAAATCCGGCAGGTTACAGGGCATCTGCCGTTATAAATTCGGGAGAGCCCATACTAAAGCGAAACATTAAGCCATACAGAGCGGTTCGGAGCGGAGAACGGATAAGTATTAATTTTATCGGCAGAGGTATCAGGGTAACAATGAAAGGATACGCATTAAGTGCGGGAGGAATAAATACGGAAGTCCGTGTAAAACCGTATGAATCGCAAAATATTTTCCGGGGTATGGTAAAAGATGAAGGAGTGGTCGATGTTGCCCTTCCGTAGATATTTATATTTAATTCCGGCAGTCCTGTTCTTTTTAGGTAAAATAGTAATTGCAGATGCTGCTCCGACAGTACGCATAAAAGATATAGGCTATATAGAAGGGATACGTGAGAATCAGCTTGTCGGAATAGGGCTTGTAACAGGTCTTGCCGGAAAAGGGGATTCCTCCAATTCCGAGATGCTGAAAAAATCAATCTCGAATATTTTAAACAACTTTGGTTTTAAGATCGATCCGGGAGATGTTAAAAGCAAGAACAGTGCGGTTGTAATGGTAACAGCGGAAGTCCCCGCATTTGTAAGGCCCGGCGACCGGATTAATATAAATATATCCAGTATAGCAGATGCAAGAAGTCTGGAGGGAGGCATATTGCTGCAGACACCCCTTAAAGGTGCAAACGGTAAAGTATATGGTATTGCACAGGGTAAATTAGAGGTTTTTAAGAATCAAAAAACCTCGGGGACAATTCATGGCGGTGCCATAGTGGAGAAAAAGATAATTTCTCAGTTTTTCAATGATGGTTTAATTTCCATAGTATTGAGAAACCCTGATTTTATTACATCCAATACGGTTGCGGTAGCAATAAAGAAGAAATATCCCGGTCTCGATGTCAGATCACGCGATGCATCGATGATCGAGGTGAAAGTTCCTGATATTAAAAAGAATGATCTTGTCGGTTTTATTGCATCGATCCAGTCGGTTCAGGTTAAGCCCGATACTTCCGGAAAAGTCGTAATAGATGAAGATTCCGGTGTCATAATAATGGGTGAGAATGTAAGGATAGGAAAGGTAGCAGTTTCTTATAAATCGGCGAAGATTACGGTCGGATATTCCGGAGGCAATAAAAAAGATATACCCTTTGTAATCGAAGAAACGACAACAGTAAATGATTTTGTAGATACGCTTAAGACAATAGGTTTAAAAGCGGATGCCGTCATAGCAATATTAAAAGCAATCGACAGGGCGGGTGCTCTGTACGGTGAACTTATCATAATGTAGGGGAGGCTGGAAAAAATGAATTTAACAACGGGCTATAATCAAATCAGCCGGATTAAAATTAACAATAACATTGCTCGTAGCGGCAGCCGTATTAATAAGAAAAGCAAACTTTACAAGACAAGTGTGGAATTCGAGGCCATTTTCATAAAGCAAATGTTAAATGCAATGAAAAAAACCGTGCATAAAACAGGATTAATGGAAGGCGGTTTTGCCGAAAATATTTTTGAGGATATGCTTTATGATGAGTATGCCAAAAAAATGGCGGAAACAGGCAATTTCGGTCTTGCCACAACTCTGTATAAACAGCTTTCGGCTTCGAAAACAATTGCAGCGTCGGTTTACGGGCAGAACGGAAATAACCTGTAACCTGAATATCTATCCTGTAAAATCATGTGTTAAAAACTATTCATTTTATATAATTCTATAAATATTATCCCTGTAAACTGTATAAAAAAGTTTACAGTGTAGAGTCTGATATATAAGATTATTTTAATAGAATGTGTAACTTCTTATAGCATCGATAATTATAATGTTTTAAATAAAACATTATAATGGCACGGTATTTGCTTGTATATTCTGGAGGGAAACGAATGACAGAAGATTTAGCAAATAACTTTATAACAGAGGATACACTAAAAGTTTACTTTCGGCAAATAAAAAAGACTGATCTTCTCACTTACAAGGAAGAAATTGAACTTTCGAAAAGAATTCAAAAAGGTGATGATGAGGCAAAGAGAAAACTCATAGAGGCGAATCTTCGCCTTGTAGTAAGAATTGCCAAAGCATATGTTACCCATGAAATGTCTTTGATGGACCTTATACAGGAGGGTAACCTCGGGTTAATTAAAGCAGCTTCCAAGTATGATTACAGAAAAGAAGTACGTTTTAGTACCTATGCATCATGGTGGATTAAGCAGTCCATCGTAAGGTCGCTTTCCAATAAAAAAAGAGCGATAAGGCTTCCTCACAGAAAAGAGGAAAAGATACGAAAAATCAATAATGTGTTTAATACGCTGTCGCAGGAATTAATGAGAATGCCTACAAACAAAGAAATCGCACAGAAGATCGGACTTCCGGAAGAGGAAGTTATGAATCTGATGAATCTGTCAAGCTCGATCGTCTCTCTCGACACAGGTGTTGCGGGAGATTCGGCAACGCTGCAGGATGTTATAGAGGATTATTCTTACAATCCCGACAGAACGATTATGAATAAAAGTCTTAAAGAAGAAACAATGAAATTCCTGGAAAACCTGATGAATAAAGAGAAAAAAATATTAATGTACAGGTTCGCCTTTTTCGGCGGCAAGCGTTATACGTTAAAACGTATCGGAAATGAACTTGGTATTTCGCCTGAAACCGTCCGGCAGATAGAAATGAGAGCTCTTAAGAAATTAAAATCCTTTGCAGAAGACCTTAAAGAGTATATTTATAACTGATATGCTTAAGCTGACGCAGCTTAAGCCGTGTAAATCCAAATAATAATATATTTATACTCACAATTTAATAAACATATAGCTTTGACAGGACGAAGATAAAGAGACGAAAATAAAAGGATTCCATACTTTCGATGTCAAAGAAAAAACGTACTTCGAAACAGCCGGTTAGATTAAGAAATACACTAATTCTCCTTATCCTGATACTTGGTTGTTTAATACTTGTCCTTCTTATTGTTTCTCAGGGCAAACGCCCTGTATCAACTTTACATACCGCCTCGGGAGAGACTGGCGGAAAGATAAATTCCAATTTGAAATATAAAAAAAAAGTACCCGAAGAAACAGTAAAAAAATCTAAAATTGCACCTGCAGAATCCTCTTCCCCGGCAGGCAGAAAAGAACATCCGAAACCCGGAGCAAAACTTGTGCTTATTATCGACGATGCGGGATATAGTATGAAACAGGCTGAACCCTTTCTGAAATATCAGGGTAAATTGACGTTATCCATACTGCCGGAATTGCCTTTCAGCAGGGAGATAGCGGAAGAAGCAAAAAGGGTAGGGAGAGATATAATTCTGCATTGTCCGATGGAGCCCTTACATGAAGAAAATCCCGGTCCGGATGCAATATATACAGGACAGAGCAGAGAAACGATCAGAAAACTGCTGAATGATAATTTTAATTCCGTACCAGGTGCGGAAGGCACAAATAATCATATGGGTTCCAGAGCAACTTCCGACATAAAAACCATGGACATTGTCATGCAGTACCTTGCTGAAAACAAGAAATTCTTTATAGACAGTAAAACAACTGTCCACTCTGTTGCAGAAAAAGCGGCACTGAAATACAAAGTGCCGTATTTTAGCAGGGATGTTTTTATAGACAACAGTCCCGAAGATGAAAAAATCAGGAATGGTATCCTTAAAGGTATTGCAATTGCGGAAAGAAAAGGTTATGCAATATTGATCGGCCATGTAAAGAGTCCTCAGATAATAGGAATTCTAAATTCGTTATCGGGTGTCTTTAAAGAAAAAAGGACCCGGCTTGCAACGGTCGACGAATTAATTTCTGCGTTTAAAGGAAAAGAATGATTGTACTCGGCATAGAGACTTCCTGTGATGAGTGTTCAGCGGCTCTCGTTAAAGACGGGCAGGAGGTATTAAGCAACAAAATATCAACCCAGATCGAGTTCCACAGGCCCTACTACGGTGTTGTACCGGAAATTGCTTCGAGAAAACATTTGGAGTGGATATACCCGGTTGTGGAGTCTTCTCTGCATAAAGCGGGAGCCGGCCTGACAGATATAGATGGTATTGCCGTAACATACCGCCCGGGTTTAATAGGATCGCTTCTGGTCGGATTGTCCTTTGCAAAAGGACTTGCCTTTGCCGCAGGTAAACCCTTTATAGGCATAGACCATATCCTTGCTCATCTTTATGCGCCTCATCTTGAACATGATATCAGTTATCCGTATCTGGGGCTGATTGTTTCCGGGGGGCATACGATAATAGCAAAAGTTGACGGCTTTAAAAGTTTTAAGGTTCTCGGCACAACGATAGATGATGCCTGCGGAGAAGCTTTCGATAAAGTGGCAAAGCACTATAAGCTCGGATATCCGGGCGGTGTGGAAATCGATAAACTTTCAATGCATGGGAGTCCCTCCGCATTTCATTTTCCGAAACCTTCCCTCCATAAGGGCAGCCATACATATGATGTCTCTTATTCGGGATTAAAAACCGCTGTTATAAACCAGCTGGATAAATTCTGGGATGGTTCTTCGGAAAAATCAGTGGAAAATATTGCTGCATCTTTTCAGCGGACTGCGATAGATATTATTGCGGAGAAAGTTATACAGGCGGCAAATGATACGGGGATAAAAAAAATAGTTGCCGGCGGGGGTGTTGCAGCTAACAGTTACCTTCGGAAAGTTTTAAAACAAAACAGCGAATATGATGTTATATTTCCATCCCCTGTTTATTGCACCGATAACGGAGCAATGGTAGCAGGCATAGGATGCAGATACCTGGAAGAAGGTGAATTTTCGCCGTTAAATCTTAATGCCGAGGCAAGGGTTCCACATTTTAGGAGAATATAACCTTGACTCATAAATGAAGTTTATGTATATTACGAAAGACGACGCAGGGTAGAGCAGTTGGCAGCTCGTCGGGCTCATAACCCGGAGGTCGCAGGTTCAAGTCCTGCCCCTGCTATTCCTTAGAGAGTAACGAAAAAAAGGCTGATTGACGTCTCGTACGGGCGGCAGTCAGCTTTTCTTGGTTCCCCGCTTTTCTTAATTCATTGCCCGGCGAAAATCTTATTTATTTTTTTTAAGATCTTCTCTCCGTAAAGCATTATGGCTAATCCGGATAGAATCATAGGCATTGCGGCCGGGAGATAAGGTACCGGAGATTCACTGCCTATTATAAGTCCTATAAAGACTGCGATAACCGGGTTAATCAGGGCATAACTTACAATATTAGAAGCAGGCTGATGCGCAATAAGAAAAGTGTAGGCGCCGAAGGCAAGAGAACCTATAACAGCGAGATAGGATAATCCGATCAGGGAAGATGCGGAGAAAGAAACGGATCGGGGATAAAAGAAATTCGCAGATCCGAAAGCGTAGATAAGGCAGACAGAACCTACAAAAGTCATTTGTATACCGCTGTTTACCAGGTTATCAGGATATACCTTGAACCGGTGCCCGAGGCTGGTACCGAGAGACCAGAGTATGATTGCGGTAAGTACCATTATAATTTCGGGTTTTAATACTGCTTTAAATGATTGTCCATTGTAAAGAAGCAGCATTACACCTGAAACACCTATAAGGATACCGAGGATTCTTATGAATGACACCTTTTTAGAAAGAAGCACTCTGTCGAATAATGCAACGATCAGCGGAGTTGCAGAGAGGATAAGTGCTACGAGATAACTGTCGACTTTACGTTCGGCAAAGGAGATAAATCCGTTTCCTCCGAGAAGAAGAAGACTGCCTAAAAGAACAGAAGAAAGTATCTGTCTCACAGTCGGAAAGGGATTTACTCTTTTTGAAATTACCGCAAAGAAGAGAAAAAAGAAACCGCCGAAAAAAAAACGTAATCCGACAACCGTTATGGGAGGAATCGTTTCCACGGATAGCTTTATAAAGAAATACGTGGACCCCCAAACTATATAAATCGTCAGATATGATAGGGCTATAAGGGCTGTTTCTCTTTTCATATTACATTCAGGATACTATTGTATATGTCCGGCTGGTGCAAGTTAGAAATTCAGTAATACACTGTGTATTTTTCCTGATATGGGAGAAGAAAGAGAATATGCTTGACTGGATATGCCGGTTGGTCTAATCTTTAGTTAATAAATAAATTAATTTTCAGGGAGGTATTAAATGTATAGAAGGATCTTTAGTTTTCTGGTTGTTTTCGTTCTGTTTACCGGATTAGTAGCTCTTTTTGCTACCGGGCAGAAGGAAAATCCATTAGGTTCCGAGGAGAACCCGATAGTGTGGTCTTTTGTTCCTTCGGGCAACATGCAGAGGGTTTCCTCGGGTGCGCAGTCGGTTGCCGACATGCTGCATGAGAAAACCGGTCTTTACTTTAAAACGAATGTTGCAACGGAGTATGCGGGTGTTATAGAGGCGATGAAGAGCAAGCCCCCGACGGCCCAAATGGCTTCTCTCGCTACTTTTGCCTATGTCATGGCGCATGAAATGGGAGTTGCCGATGCCGCTCTTGTTTCCATACGTTACGGAAGCCCGACATACAATGGCCAGATTATTGCTCGGGCGGATTCCGGTATTAAGAAACTTACGGATTTAAAGGGAAAAACATTTGCACGGCCCGATCCTCTTTCCACAAGCGGCTGGATTATTCCCATGCTGATGATGAAAGCTGCGGGTCTTAATCCTAAGAAAGATCTTGCAAGAATCGTCGATGCAGGCAGTCACGATGCCGTGGTTTCTGCTGTTTATAACGGACAGGCGGATGCCGGTGCAACGTACGTCGATGCAAGGACACGAATCGAAAAAGATCATCCCGATGTTATGAAAAAGCTTATTGTTATAGAAGTAACACCTGCCATTCCAAATGACGGTGTTCAGTTTATTCCGTCCTTTCCGAAAGCTTTAAAAGATAAGATTGTAAACGCTCTTTTAAAAATAGCATCGGAAGATCAGGGTAAAAAAGCTCTTAATACCGCGTATCAATGGAACGGTTTAAAGAAAATAGACGATAGTTTCTATGATCCCTTCCGGCAGCTTCTCCAGGCGTCCGGTATGTCCGTAAAACAACTCCAGGGGAAATAAAGAATATTCTATGCCCGGGTGAGAATGTATAATCTTACCCGGGTGTTTTTGTATACAGAAAAAGTACGGTTTGCTTTATAAGTAATTACCGGAATTCCCCTCTGAAATTATTTTGCTTATTGTAATGCAGAAGGAATAGAGAGAGTTATGCTTAGTATTAAAAATCTTGTTAAAATTTATGATGACGGAACGGAAGCATTAAAGGATGTCAGTTTCGATGTCGATGACGGGGAATTTCTGATTATCATAGGATTAAGCGGTTCCGGAAAATC
>QILZ01000318.1 GCA_003233545.1 Spirochaetales bacterium | reverse complement strand
TATTGATTGTTTTTTATCGCTTTAAGCAGAAGGCTCTGTGCAATTCTACTCGAACTGGAAACGGATGACCGTACCGCACCCATGGCCTTTTGAACAAGAGCATCGTAATGCTCTGCAGATAATGATTTGCCGGCAAATGTAAGAAATCCTATCCTGAATCCCCAGGCAAGATTTTCCTTTGTAGCTCCATCCACTTTAACCGCCAGAATATTATCGTTAAGATCCGCTAACTTTGCAAACAAGGATTCTCTGTATATTTCGTTTTCATAGAATAAACCGAAATATGCATCATCGGTGATAACAACAAGCTTTTTCCCCGATGCGGCAACCCTGTCCAGCAGGGAAACTATTTTCTCAGCTTCCTCTTTAGCCGGTGAATATCCTGTAGGATTATTCGGAAAATTCAGTATAAGTATTATTTTTTTGCTTTTAACTTTTTCTGCAAGAGTATCTTCCATGGCTTCTACATTTAAATTTCCGGCAGAATTAAAAAAGGGAAAAGTAACGATCCGCGCCTTTTTGCGTACTTCAAAGATCAATCTGTAATTTCCCCAGAACATATCCGGTATTACGACCGTATCACCGGGATCGATAAACATGTCGGAAGAAATCACAAGGCCGCCGGTAAGGCCCGATGTTACTACGGGAAGTGATACGGTTTTCCCTTTAAGCGAAGGATTCTTTCGATACATTTCATCCTTCCAGAGTCCACGCAGACCGGCAACACCGGCGGTCGGTGCATAAGCGAATATCTCTTCATTACTCAATTCGGGAATGTACCTTTTAATCGACTCAAGATGCATGGGAGTACCTTCCATATAAGCCATACCTACAGTTGCATTGTACTTCGTCGCAAGTTTCTTTGCCTCTGCGGATTGAGCCACAATCCCTTTCGGGAAATAGAGCGCTCTTCCCAGTTCGGAGAGTACATCGTATGCCGCTGTTCCCTCCAGGGTTTTATTCAGTAATACTGCCAGACTATTCATATGTGGAAATATACCCGCTTAAACCGATCATGTCAATTTTAAGACTATTGAAAATGCTTTTAATTCCGGTTAAGATGCCCGAAATGGAGCAGAATTCCAGAGCAATAAAACTCTACTATACAGACAGGGAAATTAATTCTTTCCTCGCTGATATAAAAACCGACGAGACCCCTTTCACAAAACATTACAATCAAAGTGAGGATTTTTTCCTGAAATTAAAAAGTGATTTCAGTATACCTCATCTTCCCATTCATCATGACATAAAAAAACCTTACCCGGAGGAACATTATATTAAAAACCTGAGGTTAATTATCAGGCGGATCATACCGCTTGCACCCTCCCTTTTTCGGGAATTAACCTATTTTTTCGATCCGGCAGAAATCCTCCGTCCCGGTTTTTTTAAACTTTACAAAATCGAGGGCACTCATTACCTCTATATTGTACGTTTAAATCTGCTATATAGAGCACAGGATGACACTGTTTTAGAAAAGGGGGATAACGATTTTAACCCCGCATACAAAACAAACCATCTCTTTTTAACTGCAAACTTTATCCCTCTTAACAGTGTCGAAGTCGATGGAGGTAAAATTAAATCCTTTCTGATTAAAGAAACTATTTCCCAGACATGGATAGGTGAAAGGGGAAGAGGCTACTTTGTGCAGGGAATCTGGATGGATGATGACCTTACAAAGTTTTTTTCCAAACTTTTTCTGCCCCCGGGTAAGCGTACCTATCCGTTCTATCCCTTTGTCTGCAAGTATAAAACAGTATGTCAGAATGTTATAGATTTTTCTTCCTCCGGGCGAAGGTTAAAACTCCCCTATCTTCATCGGACTATTCAGTTTCTTGAACCTAAGATAAAAAAAATCCAGCAGGAACTTAAAAACACCGATTTTTCTGAGGATTTAGATGTTTATAAAGAACTGAAGGAAAAAATACCTTCCTCATGGTACAAACCATGGGAAAACATAAAAATCAGTGTATATTTAAACAGTCAGGATCAAAAGGAGTTTCAGATTGAAGATTAGCCCGGAGGACATACCAGGCAAAAAAGTTACAATTATGGGCCTGGGTCTGCACGGAGGAGGAACTGCTTCTGCAGAATATTTTATTAAGCACGGAGCTTATGTTACTGTTACCGACCTTAAAAACCGGGAATTCTTAATCTCCTCGATCGATAAAATACAATCTGTTCTAAAAAAACCCATACACAGGACAGGACAGGTACGGTTTGTCCTCGGCAGGCATGAGATGGATGATTTTATCGACACCGACCTTATTATCAAGAATCCCGGTGTTCCGCGCAGTTCTCCTTTTCTGCGTAAAGCGGAAAAAAACGGCATACCTGTGGAAACCGATATTTCCATATTTCTTAAATTTTCGGACAATCCCGTTATTGCCGTTACAGGGAGCAAAGGGAAATCAACAACCGCATCTGCAATTCATCACGGCCTCCGCTCGGTATATCCGGACAGCAAACTCGGCGGGAATATAGCAGTATCTCCGCTCACCTTTATCGACAAAATTAAACCGAAAGTTCCTGTTGTACTGGAAACATCATCCTGGCAGCTTGCGGATTTAAAGGGTAATGAGAATTTCAAGCCTAAAGTCGCCGTTTTAACCAATATACTTCCCGATCATATGGACAGATACCCGAATATGCAGGACTATATAAATGATAAAAAGATAATCTTCTCCGGTCAGGACATAAACGACTATGCAATACTTAACAGGGACGACCCCAGTACGGAAGATATACAAAAAAACATAAAGGCGAAGCTTTACTACTTTTCCGGAAAACCATTTGCTTCCGCCGCTGTAAAGGGTGCCTATCTTGATCCATCCCGGGGAAAAGGTTTTCTTATGCTTTCGAAAAAACCGGTTATACTCCTTGAACAATTCCCCCTTCCCGGCGAACATAACAGGATTAACCTGCTTACAGCGGCTCTTGCTCTCTCGTTATACGGAATCGCTACGGATACCATAATGGAAACGCTTAAAGATTTTAAAGGAATCGAACACAGGCTCGAACTTTTTTTTACCTGGAATAAAATCCGTTTCTATAACGATTCAGCGGCAACCATACCGCAGGCTACAATAGAAGCTATAAAGAGCCTCGATAAGATCGATGGGCCTTATAAGTCCGTATATCTTATAACCGGCGGGACGGATAAAAATCTGGATTTTACCCCTCTGTCAGATTATTTATCGATTCCTGAAAAAATATTTCTTATTAAAGGTTCCGCAACCGAAAAAATTGTTTCTCTTTTAAAAGAAAAGGGGATAGATTATCACGGACCTTATGCAGAGCTTAATGAAGTTATAGGTAGTATGAAGGCTCATCTTCACGGAGGGGTATCCGTTCTTTTTTCTCCCGGATGTGCATCTTTTGAACTCTTTAAAAATGAGTTTCACAGAGGCAGCGTTTTTAAGGAACTTATTCTTTCCGGATTTTCCGGATTTTTCGGGCAGCAGGAATAATATCTACTTTCTCTGCTTTAACATCTTCATACGAAAAAAATCATCCCTTTCGGTTTCTTCTATATAGGATTCTATAAATTTTACAAGAGCTTTGTATTGGGGTATTAAGATCTTTTCCAGTGCATGAACACGTCTCTGTGTTTTTTTTATCTCCACTGCCAATTTATATACCGTCGTTTCTATCTCGCTCAGCCGGGCGATCAGCGACAGCGCTCTTTTGAATGCTTTAAGTGTCTGGTCTAAATTTGCATTTGTCCGTAAAAACCCGTACGAGGGGATAATTTCTTCATCGATTGCACTTATGGAGGGGACCTCTACGCCCATTACACTCCTTAACCGAAAGGAAACAGAATTATTCTCCTGAACGGAAAATCCCAGCTCCTCGACATACTCTATCCCGATGCTTAAATTGGCTTTCTGCAAACTGTCGTATGCTCTGAAGAATACGGATTCTATACTATCCTGAATTTCACGTGCATCATCTATAAGCTGCATCATTTCCCTGATCAGCA
This sequence comes from Spirochaetales bacterium, assembly GCA_003233545.1. GTDB lineage: Bacteria > Spirochaetota > Spirochaetia > SZUA-6 > SZUA-6 > SZUA-6. Next base: position 14,179 of record QILZ01000318.1, on the reverse strand, counting down.
CATTCCTCTTCCTGTTCAGCAGGGTGTAACCCTCTTCCGCAAAAATAAGTGAACGTTTGGTTGATAGCAGGTTGCTCTTTGTCGGCGAAACAATCATTGTCTTTTAATCCTCACGTTTATTGTAAAATCTCTCGATTTCATCACGGCTGATCCTTGTAAGTTCTTCTTTCGGCAGATAACCTAATACCTTCCATGCAATATCCAGGGTTTCTTCCATTGCCCTGTTTTCATCTTCTCCCTGTGTTATAAATTCCTCTTCGAAGGCTTTTCCGAATTTCATATACATTTTATCCAGATCGATTAATTCTTCTTCACCGATAATGGAAGCCAGCGCCCTTACCTCATGCACCCGGCTGTAGGCTGCAAAAAGCTGGCTGTAAACATGGGGATGATCGAGCCTGGTATACCCCTCGCCTATGCTGTCTTTCATAAGACGCGAAAGGGACAGCAGTATGTTAATCGGAGGATACACTCCTTTTCTGTATAAATCACGATCCAGGACTATCTGTCCCTCTGTTATATAACCTGTTAAATCGGGGATAGGATGAGTAATATCATCATTGGGCATCGAGAGTATCGGAAGCTGGGTAATCGAGCCTTTTTTGCCTTTGATCATACCTGCTCGTTCGTACATGCTTGCAAGATCGCTGTAAAGATATCCGGGGTATCCCTTCCTCGAAGGAACCTCGCCGCGGGCTGTGGAAAGCTCTCTTAATGCCTCGCAGTAGTTGGTCATGTCCGTCATAATAACAAGAACGTGCATTCCCTTCTCGAATGCAAGATACTCCGCCGCAGTAAGAGCGACACGCGGCGTGGCTATCCTCTCTATGGTAGGATCATCTGCAAGATTTAAGAAGGTTACTACATTTTTTAAGGCGCCGGATTCTTCGAATGATGACAGTATATACCGGGCACTGTCATGCTTTATGCCCATCGCTGCAAATACTATGGCAAACCTTCCTCTTTCCTCTCCCTTAATCCTTGCCTGACGAGTTATCTGTACAGCCAGCCTGTTATGGGGAAGGCCATTGCCCGAAAATATGGGAAGCTTCTGGCCCCTTACAACCGTCATTAAGAGGTCTATTGCAGATACTCCGGTTTCGATATAATTCCGCGGATACATTCTCGAAGCAGGATTTATCGGTTCACCGTTTATATCCCGGTATTCACCCCTTATAATTCTGCTTCCCTCATCTATCGGCATCCCTATTCCATTAAAGGTTCTGCCCAGAATATCCTCTGACAGTTTAATTTCCAGGGGTCTTCCAAGGAATCTTATGCTGGTTTTATCGATACTTAAGCCTTCCGTGCCCTGAAAAACCTGGATTACAGCAGTATCGTTACTGAGCATTACAACCTGGCCGAACCTGGAACTACCCTTATAGGTTATTTCTACAACTTCATTATAGCTTATATTTTTAACCTTCTTGATAAATATCAAGGGTCCGTCTATCTTTGATAAACCAATGTACTCTTTTACAGGCATTTCAGTTTCACCTTCCCATAACGGTTATTATTAACGGTATAAATGGCATCATTACATATTATCCGGTTTCCCGCTGTATTTTTTTTTGAGCGCCATACAAAAACTTTCCAATTCCTTTCCTATGGCAGTTATCTTTTCCACATTATCATTGGAAACTTCTTCTTTCATTCTCATAAGTGTATTAAGTATACTGCCCTTTAGAATCTCGGATATCGCAACACCAAGCGAAATCAACTCGCGGGCTTTTTCATAGAAAACAAGCATTATCTTAAGCATTTTGTACTGCTTATTTAAACTCGCAAAACAATCCACCTTACTGTAGGAATTCTGCTGGAGAAATCCTATCTTTATCAGGCTGGCGGCTCTTACGGTTAATTTCTGATCATCCGGCAGAACATCTTCACCGACAAGTTTAATTATCTGCTGAAGTCTGTCATCCTCATTCAACAGGGCCAGTGCCTCATTCCTCAGTTTAAAAAAGTCTCTGCTTACCGTTTTCGAATACCATTCCTTTACATCGCCTATGTTTTCACTGTAACTCGTCAGCCAGTTTATGGCGGGGTAATGCCTTGCATTTGCCAAAGACTTGTCCAGTGCCCAAAAACACCTTGTAAATCTCTTTGTGTGTGTGGTTACAGGTTCGGAAAAATCCCCTCCCGGAGGAGACACAGCACCGATTATCGATACCGAACCGAGGCTTTCATTCCCGAGAGCGGAAACCTTCCCTGCTCTCTCATAGAAATCGGCAAGCCTCGAAGAGAGATACGGAGGAAAACCTTCTTCCGCAGGCATTTCTTCCAGGCGGCCGGAGATTTCTCTTAAAGCTTCCGCCCATCTCGATGTAGAATCCGCCATTACCGCAACATGGTACCCCATATCCCGAAAATACTCGGCTATTGTTACACCTGTATATATGGAAGCCTCTCTTGCAGAAACCGGCATATTGGAGGTATTGGCTATTAAAATTGTTCTTTCCATAAGAGGTTTGCCGTTTCTCGGGTCTTTTAACTCCGGAAATTCTTCCAGAACCTCCGTCATTTCATTTCCCCTCTCTCCGCACCCGATATATACGATTACATCCGCATCGGACCATTTTGCGAACTGATGCTGAAGTATCGTTTTCCCGGTCCCGAATCCTCCCGGAATGCATGCCGCACCGCCCTTGTTAAGAGGAAAGAAGGTATCGATAACCCTCTGGCCGGTTATAAGAGGCTCATCGACAGCCAGCCTTTTTTTATACGGCCTTGGCGTCCTTACCGGCCAGTTTTGAAACATTGTAAGATTATACTTATCACCGCCGTCGTCTATTTCGGCTATTACGGTATCTACAGTATATCTGCCGGAAGTCCTTACATTATTAACAGTTCCCGATACACCGGGAGGTATCATTATTCTATGGGTAAAAGAGGAAGTTTCATCGACCGTTGCTATAATCTGCCCCGGTTTAACAGTATCACCGTCCTTAATTAAGATTTCCGTATCCCATTCATGTTTAAAATCGATCGGCAGAACTTCCACTCCCCGCTTTAAAAAATCGCCGCTTCTGTTCCTTAAAACCTCGAGAGGTCTTTGAATACCATCGTAAACATTACCTATCATACCCGGGCCGAGCATTACAGAGAGCAGCTTGCCCGAACTCCGGACAGGCTCGCCTATTTTTAGACCGGTCGTTTCCTCATATATCTGTATTGTCGCTCTATCATCTTCCAGCGAGATAATCTCGCCGATAAGGCCGATTTTACCCACCCTTACCACCTCGTGCATCATAAAACTCGATGTATTGTCTGCCTTAACGACAGGCCCGTTTATCATATAAAGCTTACCGGTTTTTTGTTCCATATTATTTACTCTCACTATCTATTTCAGGATGTTTTTATTATTTTATCCAGCCTGTCGAACAGTTCCACGGCAATCTTCTCGCGGTTCTCCTCTATTTTCCTCGCTATCGTGTTCATAACCTTGAACCTGCCGTCTTCGCTTTCTGCAATTAATCCGCCTTTGATATCGATATTTTCATCGGACAAAATTACAGCAGTATTATTAAGCTTCTTATTTACATTTTTAAGGACAGTTTTAATGAGCTCACGATCCTCTCTGCTTGTTTTTAAAACAGCATTTTTTTCATCGAGGGTTTTCAGGGCCTCCAGAACAATTTGCTCAAATATAACGGGATACCTGTTCGATGAAATCATTTTTTCCGCTCTCTCTTTAATATCAGCCATAGCGGATTTTAAAATATCGACTCTGGCATCCATAATCATTTTACCGGCTTCGAGCTCCGAACGTGCAGTCTGCTTTCTTAAATTCCGGTCAGCTTCATTTTTGGCCGTAAGCACAATCCCGTTAAAGCGTCTTTCCGCCTTATCAATATAATTATCCTTAATCTCTTCGGAACGGTCCTGCGCATCGAGATAAATCTTTTCTATTTTCTCATCCGTTTTATCCTGTATATGCTTAACTATTGCTCTGATCTTTTCCTGTATGTTCACTTAATCTTTACCCCTATGGCTTCCTGAACATTCCGAGTTATAAAATCCCGGGGTCTTGTACTGCCGTGCCTGTCAGGAATTACGGTTATTAAAGGAGGTTTTTTAGATAACCGCATCCTGTTCAGCTCATCCGGAATTAAATCCGCAATTTTTTCGGTTATAAGCAGAATACCGATATCCTCCTTGCCTTTTAACTGTCCGATAATTTCCAGAACTTTATCGCGTTCATGGACAGTAACGCCCTTGACACCGACAAGCCTTAATCCGATTTGAGTATCGATATTGTCGGTAATAAGGAAAAATTTCATATATCTTATATCCTTCCGAGGATCATAATGGAAATAATAAGCCCGTATATGGCAATACCTTCTGCCAGTCCGACATATATCAGGGTTCTTCCCAACATTCCGGGTTTTTCACTTATCGCACCTATACCTGCAGAACCTGTTATTCCGACACCGATTCCGGCACCTATCGTTGCGAGTCCTGTAGAAAGACCGGCAGCGAGATATCCCAGCCCCTGGGAACCGGTACCGGCTGCAGCTCCGGCTGCAGCTTGGGCAAAAGCACGGCTGCCGGTGAAAACATAGATAACCGCAAACACGGAGAGAATGGTAAAAAATGAAATATTTGCCCCTGCAATCCGCTTTTCCATCTTCGGATGTGCTTTTAAAAAGGAATTCTTTCCGTTTAGAATTATTCCAAGTACGACCGTAGCAAAAACAAGAATCGACATCAAAGAAATAATTATGTACATCAGTTAGTCCTCCTAAAAAATATTCTTTTTTTAGCTGTCAAATTTAAGCGGTTTAAACCTGTGCCCGCCCCCTTCAAAAAACTTTGTAAAATATTCGTAGTATGTTAATCTTAGATCCTGAATAAAAACCACAAGCCCTTCCAGACCTACAAGTATAAACTGCCCGAAAAGAAAAATAATGGAAGCCCATAAGCCGCCTCCGGGTGCCGGCAGTACCATAAGCGCCATTATCCAGAATGCGGAAAAAAGTGCTTCGTGGGTAAGGGCAAAAGCGGCAAGCCTTACAAATGAAATTACATTACTGAAATATTCCACTAAAAGATTAAAAAGGCTCACAGCACTTATAAGGAAAAATCCTTCGGGGAATATTAACCCTTTCCCTTTTGCAAGGCTGCCCAGTGGTTCTGAAAAAAATACAATAGCTAAACTTACTCCCATAACCACCGCAGGAACCGCCGGCGGAACAGGCAGTTTTCCTGTCACAAGATAAAAAGACACTGTAGAAACTGCCGTTAAGAAAAAAGCCGTCCCTGCGATTCCCTCTCCTCCGAAGAGTGCTTTTTCCGGATTATGCTGCAAAAATCCGTTAATGATGTTTAAGATTAATCCCAGACTGATAATGACTATGCCAAAGCCTACCGCTATAACCATTAATTCCTGAATCTTTAGAATAGGCCGCATAAAAAGAGCGGGCAGCCATTCGAATCCGAACACCGATCCGTACATAATACCAAAAAATACAGCCGATAATCCTGCAATAGTTATAACGGAGCCGAATTTTTTTGAACTTTTCTTTACAAACAGTCCGATCAGGCACAGGATAAGCCCATGGCCGACATCGCCAAGCATAAATCCGAACATTAGTGTAAACAGTACGGCAACAAACGGGGTCGGATCTATTTCACCATAGCTCGGTGTTCCGTACATCTCTGTTATTATTTCGAAGGGTTTAAAAAACCCATTGGAATTCTTTAGTTTAACCGGAATATCACGGCGCAGCTTTCCCGAAAGTTTCTTACCCGGAGTATTTATCAGAATAGTATTATTAGCTATCTCTTTTTCCAGTTCAACAGCATTACTTTCCGGCATCCATCCGTCTAAAAAGTACACATTCCCGCCCCTGGAAAAACCTCCGTAAGAGGTTAAATCGAAAATTCTTTTTCTTGCCAGTACGGAAGAATAAATATCATTGATAAATTCCATATTTGAATACAGTGTTTTCCGTATCTTAACGTCGTGTTCCTGAATGGATAATTCTGTAAGTTCGATATGGGCTTTTAATTTTTCCCTTATCTCCGAGGGAGCCCCGGAATAACCCTCGGGAAGAGAATCTTCGGTAAAATATGCGGAATGAAGTATCTTATACGCATCGTTTAAAAAGTGCGGAAGAGTAAAAGCAAATATCCATACATTTTCGGAATCCCTGTTGACTTCTAATATTAAAACCGGAACCTTTACGGAGGAATAGATTAAAGGCTCGAAATGCCTGATCGGAACTCTTCCGAATATCAGCCTTACCATTTCAAAATTGGTAATGTCGCCAAGATCGATATTCAGATTTGAAAGAATATCTATATAAGGAAGAACCTTCTTCTGACTTTCCAGAAGCCTGTTCAGTTCTTTACGCTTATCAAAGGTATCCTTTAAGTTTCCATTGAGTAATCTTACTTTACGTAAGATAGTTTCCGAATCGAGTTCTTCTCTGATATCGACATCGGCCTCCTTAAATCGAGGTTTATAGCCGGTCATTTTTAAAAAATTCATTAATTCAAGATACAGTTCTTCGAAGGGATTCTTTTTATGGTATTCCATATGCCCGGAGTCTCCGGCCGATACCGACTCATTTATTTTAACCGGTTCGAATTCTCCGGTAGAGATAATCTTTACCTGCTCCCTTTCCAGTTCCTCAACCGGAAGGGCAAGGGATACTCTGCTCATCTTTTCGACAGCCATTACATCAATTCTCCGGATTCCTTATAAGATACTTATAGATTTCATCTTTTCCCATGGAGTATCTTATTGCCTCGGTAATAAGAATGATATCGTTTAATTCAAATTCGACCAGGTAAACATACTCAAAAAGTTTGGAAAGAGTGAATTCGTTAAAAACGATACCCGTATTTATAAATTTAAAGAAATATTTCCGTATTTTCTGCGTAAGTTCAAACGGCATAGCATCGCTATCTTCCATTTCTTTAAATATTACGGAATACGGACTATCGCTGAAAAAATTGATCACCTCCATAACACCCTTTGTATCACAGGCCATACGCAGATAATCCTGCCTTAATCTGTAACCCATATGAATTATAGAATTGTAGAGTTCCTCAGGTGAGAACCTGTAAAATTTTTTTGCTCTTATTATCCATTCCATATTTGCAAGATCGATATACATACCGATATCTTTTGACACATTATCTCTATCTTCACTGCTTAATCTTTTAATACACTTTTTAACAGAGGAGAGATACCATTTATCCAGTGCGGTTTCCAGAATGTAGACAAGATTTTCAGTTCTGTTTAAATGGCTTTCCAGTACATGCTTAATCTCTGCATAATACTCTGTTCCCTGTAATGTTTCGAGAACTTCCTCCGCTGTCTTGCAGACAGCTAATTTTTCCGGATTAATCGATGCATATGTTCCCAGAGTGTAAAATTTTAAAGAGAAATCTCTTATATCGGCCTTCGCCTCTGTTAGTGCATTTCGAAGTGCAAGTTTAAGATTCTCCACTTCGTATCGTTTAAGAAGTAGTATGATAACCGCTTTTTCCGGATTATGAAAAAGACGGATAAATTCATTAAGTACAAGTATTACCTTATTTCTTATAAGCAGTTCCAGATCCCTTCTGTGTATTTTCTCTGCATCGATATCGTTAAGCAGCCCGGAATAAAATGCTTTTTGTTTAAGGTAATCCACTATTTCCGGAATCGAACGCTCCGACATTAATTCATGATAATCCGTAACGGAAAGAAGTTCGGATTTTAAAGCATGTATTTTAGCATTAACTGCCGAATATTTTATTACATTCATCTTATTATTTGCTTCACTTTAATATTTCATCGATTAGATGTTCAATAACCTCATCCTCTATCTGTGAATAGGCATTTTGTAATTTTTCTATTCTTTTCTTTGCAGCCTTTATAATTTCCTTATTCTTCTTATCCGCCTTTGCCTCTGCTTCTTCTATAATTCTCCGGGCTTCCCTATCCGCCTCTTTTTCCCTGGTTTCCAGAAATTCCCTGCCCTTTTTATCGGCATCTTCGATTATGCTTTCGGCATCCGTTCTCGTTTCTTCCAGCATGGTTTTTGCCAGATTTTCATATTCGGCAATTTCGTTGATGATATCTTCTATTTGCATTTAAGAGTTACCTTACTTTAATTTAAAAAGTTACCTCGCTTTAATATATATAGATTATAGCGTGATGGTCAATAAACAACCCGGCATATGGAAGAGAAAAGTCTGTTCTGTTCCGGGATCACATCCGGTTACCTGTCAAAATGAATTTCGTGGTCTGCTACAATCCGGAATAATCTTAGCCTCATTAGCTGCACCATCGATATTCCGCATCCGAGCCTGAAATCGTTGTGCATTTTGGCGGAAAGAGACATTATTGCTGACACAGAGGGATTTCTTCTTTTTCTAATAGGCGGTTTGTAACATATTTGTGCAGAATCATATTTATTAACATTTGATATGGCACTCCTTCTTTTCTTGCCTTCTTTAAAACAATCACATGCAATTAAAATAGTTTGAAATATAAAAACCAAAAAAGCTACCTGCGGCATACATTCGAGTGCATCCGTTTGTTCGGTGATCCGTATTTTGACCATGCTGAATGCTGATCCTTCAATAAAGTTACAGATTAAATGAAGACATTTGTTTTTTTATGTCGTTATTTTTATATTTATAATGTTCTTTAACAGTTTAAAATGATTATCCGTAGAATAGATTTCACAATCATTTTGTTTAGCATTTTGGACTATTATTAAGTCAGGAATACCAACCCCGTTGATACCTTCTTTTAAACATTTCACTTGGTAGTCTATAATCTCATCCCATTTAATATGTAGTTGAAGTTTATTAATATTATTCAACAACTCTATAATTTTTCGTTGTTTTCTAATTATCAGAAATGGTACTAATTCTGCAAGGATTAAGTCATTAGCAACCACTAAGTTTTCATCTATTATAAAATCAAGCTTTTCAAAATGATTCCCGTTTCTGAAATATTCTATCCAAACGGAAGTATCGACTAATACCGGCATCGACGCCCTCTAATAACGTCCAAATCAATATCTAAATCTACTTTTCCTTTATATTTTTTTAATTCAGATATTTTTGATTTTCTTATTAACTCTTCCAGGGCGGTAATAATAACTTTGGTTTTTGTCTGAATGTGGCTGGCCTTCATTGCTTCTTTTAGTAAATCTTCCGGCAAATCGAGTGTTGTCCTCATAATCGACCTCCTCATGCATTAATTTAGCATTTTATGCATATCGTGTCCATATTATTTTACACCGAACGCAAAGCTGAGCAGCCGCGTGTTATTTATCAGATTATCTTATTCTGAAACAGTTTGCCATGATTGATGACCATAGCCGCCTTATTCCCCATGGTCAGTTCTATCTTACTAAAAAACTTGTGCTTCACTACAGATAGCTTTAGTGTATGTAAGGCCTTACCAACCTTAAGGGAAGGGGGAAATGGAGGCGGTAATGAAGACGAACAAACGGGATTTTCACCGAAGCGCAGCGTGCAGGATTCAAGACTCAGGAGGAACTGAACAGCGCCCTGTGGGCATGGCTCGATGTGGAGTACAACCGCCGAAATCACTCGAGTTCCGGCAAACCTCCGGCGGCACGTTTTTAAAAGGGCATTCCTGCGGGCTGCGAAACGGCTTACTTGAACAATCGATTGGAGTAGATTTCACAGCATCTTTTTTAAGTTTCATATTTAATTGCAAAAAAAGTGTAGTAGGTATAGAGTAATTGTGAAACTACCCAAATGGACGTTCGACCTGTTTATGAAACAGTGTTAAACAGGTTAAGGATTAAACGAAAAATTATTGTGGGCTATATGCAAAACAATACCCTTGACAGCATACAAACTTTGTATGTATATTTGATCCGTCAGGGGTAAAATATGAAATCGAGTACAGTAAATATCTCTTTTAACGATGAACTGCTCCGACAAATAGATCAAGTAGCGCGGCAGGAATCCAGATCACGATCCGAGTTAATTCGGGAGGCGGCAAGGAACTATCTCGAGCGTAAGCAGAGATGGAACCAAATCTTTGCATTTTCTGAAAGTCAGGTTAAAAGAAAAAATATAAAAGAAGAGGACATAACCGAAGAGATAAGCAATTACCGTGAAACATATCGGAAAAGATAAGGGATGAGAGTTGTCCTCGACACAAACGTTTTGATCTCCGCAATAGTATTTGGCGGTAGTCCACGGAAACTTTTAGAAGCAATTCTTCGTGGAGAGCCGGAGTTGTTTCTTAGCGATTACATACTCAATGAACTCGATGGAGTATTACGGAGACCAAAATTCGGTTTTCCGCCGGATATTATTCGAAGCATTATTTCAGAGTTAAGTGCCATCGGCAATATAGTCACCCCCTCGGTACGAATACGGAAGATAAAGGAAGATCCTTCTGATAACAGAATTTTAGAATGTGCGGTAGAAGCGAATTCTGACTATATTATATCGGGTGATACTCACCTCCTTAACCAAAAAGTTTATCGAAACGTAAAGGTGGTAAGCACTGCCGAGAGTATCTGAAAATCCACTCGAAATTAGAAAAACATTAGTATCCACCAATATAGAATTATTCATATGCTGCTTTTCTTATATTTTCATTGTCAAATCTTCCCTTCAAGGACAAGGTTTTAATTTTTTTCTTTTAACTTCATTTGATCCTATCGATTGTCCACGACGCAATGTCGGAAGCGTAATTAATAGCTTGAGCAAGCACTTCCCGCGGCAGTCTATCTCTCTTTCGAATTATTGGTGCCGGATATTGGCAGAAAGGAAACAGCGAGAACTATTCCAAAGTTTCAATATTCCCCGCTCAATCCGGCTATAGTTATAATAGCTGCGGAATTTCAGGCTTGAATTGCCGGATAATATCCTGTTCATCTTTCTTTCGCATCGGCTTATATGGTTCACATTCAATTTTCTTGCAATTTCTTTAACTGATAATCGACGATTACAATAAAACTGTTCGATGCAGGATTTACTCTCGACCATCCATATGCGGGAAGCTGCATATGACTCTATGTTTTTGTCAGTCTGTTGTTTGTCCCCGGGAGACACGGGGATAAAAACAGCGCTTTCCGGTATTAACCGGAAAGCGCCCCATTCGAGTGTGTTCTGCTTAGCTCCCCCGGACAGACTCGAACTGCCGACCTAGTGGTTAACAGCCACCCGCTCTACCAGCTGAGCTACAGGGGAATGACAGATAAGAAGATAATAAAAAAAGCTTAAAAATGTCAATAGGTAAAATCAATTTCACATAACAATAGGTATTTTTATCCCGCACTTTTTGCACACCCCGTTTTCCAGACCGGGAACAGAGACACTATACCCCCTCCGTCTTACAAGCAGGCTTCCACACTCAGGGCAGTAAGTATTGGTCTCTAACAGCCCGACATTGCCTAAATAGACATAGTTAAGATACTTTTTCGAAACCACTGCCAGCTCCTCAACGAGAGAAGGCGGTGTCGGAGGAACCGTATATTTATAGACGGGATAATAGCAGGAAAGATGGTACGGTATATCCGGATTTATTCCTGCAAGAAACTCAGCAATCGATTCTATCTCCTCTTGTGAATCATTTTTAGTCGGTATTACGAGTGTAGTTACTTCCAGCTCTATCCTGCCTGCTGCCTGTTTAATAAACCGCTTTATATCTTCCGGATTCCCGCCAAGCTCTTTTCTGTAAAAATCGGGATTAAAAGTCTTCAGATCTATATTTGCCGCATCGATATAATTTAAAAGTTCATCAGCGGGTTCTTCGTTAATATAACCATTGGAAACAAGCACATTTTTTAGTCCCTTCTCACGAGCCTTTTTCGCAGTATCGACAACATACTCAAAGTGAACTAATGGTTCGGAATAGGTGTATGCGATGCCGAGCGAATGTTCCCGTAACGCTGCATTTACAAGCTCATCAGGAGATAAATATTCAGTAGGAGTATCTGTCCTTGTTGAAATCGTATAATTCTGACAGAAAGGACAACGTAAAGAGCAGCCCACAAATCCTACGGAAACTATACTCCTCCCGGGATAAAAATGATACAGGGGTTTCTTCTCTACAGGATCCGATGCATAGGAGGATATCCGCCCGTAAAAAGGTATCTTCAAGTCTCCTTCATCATTATTCCGCACCCTGCAGATACCATACCTGCCGGGATTTATGATACACCTGTGGGGGCATAATTCGCATTTTACCCTGTTATCATTCAATTTTGTAAAGAAGCCTGCTCTCATTTTCCCCTTTCCGACAGTACCAGCTTAATCCACTCTGATTGCCTGTAAAACTTTTCACCGATAATACCAAGAACGGCTGCCGAGATTGTGCCGATAAGGAAAAAAGGAGGTGCAATAAGCCAGGCACTCTGTCCGAATATAATATAACGTGCAAGTACTATCTGTATACTATTACTAGCAAGAGCACCGAGTATGCTGATTCCTATAAGAGTAATTCTTCTACCAAGTAAAAACCTCGCTGCAATCATCACCACACCGCTAGATAAGGAACCGGCAAGTGAGAAAAGAAAAATATACGAAAAAAGTGTTCCCTGAATAAGCCCCTGCCCACCGGCTTTTAACAGAACGAGGACAATTACATTAGCAGGAGACAACAGTTCCAGACCTATGAGTATGGGAAGATTGGATAGTCCGAGACGCATAAACGGAACAGGTTTCGGAATTGCATACTCGATCGCAGATAAAAACAGCGACATAGCGGTAAGGAAAGCGATAAGCTTAAGATCGCTGTTTTCTGTCTGTGCAGATACCGAATTATCAGAAATTGACCGCATCTACTCTCTCCTCTTTCGAACTCTTTCCTTCGATAGAAACAAACACCCGGTTCGGAAGACAGGCAACCCACTGCCCGGGCTTCGATATGGAACCGGAACGTACACATATCTTTTCGCTGCACGGTGAAGAAATAACACGGGCGGACCCTCCTTCCACAGCTACTTTAGTCTCCCCGATAGGACCTTTTACCGGAATAACCTTTCGCTCTGTAATAGGTATAATCCATTCGCCATGTGCAGACTTTATATGCACAGAAAGCCTGCCGTTATTCCCCGAATAAGCATACATCGAAGTAAAACCAATAACAAGAAGTGCTGCAATAAATACTATAATATCTGCAAATTTTATCTTCATAGTTGAATTCTATTATTATTTTCTGAAAAAAACCAAATATTTCTGCATTTTTTTATTTTTTTTTAACTAAAATTGGATTTTCCATAAATGATGCACTATACTATAATGGTTTAGCTAATAAACCCTCCGATTTAAAAAAGTTCTTAAGAATAATAGTTTTAGTTTCAGACTATCATATAGGAGGATTTTATGAAAACAAAACATTTTTTACTTATCGGACTAATTCCGGTCATGTTCTTTGTATTCTCATGCAGTATTTTTTCTACAATGTCTGCAAAGGACCTGGAGGACATACAGTCGGATACGGAACTGCTTCAGGCCATGCTGCCGGGTTTGGAAGCATCACTCGCAGTTTATAAAACACCAGCCGGAACAAAGACTTTTGCTCCGGGTTCGACAAACGATTATCCGGATAATACCCCGGCGGAATACTACACATCGTACCTTGCAGGAGATTTTGCACGCTATCCGGCATCAGGTTATTTAACCGATTTCTACGGCACACAGGGATATCAGGCTTACTTAGAACTAAGAAAAACAACGGACGGCTGGGGTGATTACGCAGTTACACTGTACATTTTCCCCACACTCTCCCCGTCTGTGCGCTACACGGTAGAAAAATACAGGGTTGCCTCCGACAGCTGGAGCCTTGTGGATAAAAACGGAACACCGGATGCGGTTGCATTTGATTCGATACAGACACTATACTTTGACGGCAGAACCGAAGACAGAACCGTCAAGTGGACTCGTTATGTAGACGGGAACATCTATCCTGCATCGGATTTTACCATTCCCGCCGATCCTAAAGACTTAGAAGATCCCTCCAGTCTCACATTTGCTTCTGTATCCGAACCCGCGAAAACACCGGCTGTATCCGGTGACGGACAGTATTCCTCTTTTACCGAATCCACCATAGCCGCTTCTACTGATTCGGGTGATATCGCCACACAGGCAAAGGAGTTCTATTCCGACCTGTCCGACGGGAAAAAATACTCAAAGAGTTATGTCTTCGATGATCTGACAAAATCCGGAATTGATACAA
>QILZ01000380.1 GCA_003233545.1 Spirochaetales bacterium | reverse complement strand
CTGGTGGAGTATATCGATTGTTTATTCTGTGAAAACACCCCGTAATATAAAACATCTCTATTCCAGATAAGCAGTATATCCGAACCGGTATAAGGTATTGCTGTAACAATTCTGCCTGAAGGATTAACCGTATCGATGATCCATGGTTTTTTACCGGAATCTCTGTATATCCGTTTAAGAAGAAGTCTGTCCTCTGTTTGTTGATCAAGATAAAATATATTCGTACTTTTATTGTATGTTAAAAATACATGGTTTCCGAAGTATGGATTTACTTCCGGAGATGTATCGATTATATCTATCGATTCGGTAAACGGCTGCTGCATCCGCAGCGGTTTATCAGTATTATACTTTTTAAGTATCAGACTTTTTGATACATGGCTTGCGAATATTAAATTAATAAATGAACCGGAAGTAGTTAAGGAAAAATAATTTCCGGGATTATCAGATATGACTATACTCCCGGATACCCGGGCGATTCCTTTTTGTTTTCCGCTGCAGGCCGCCACTATGAATGAAACGAATGTTAAAAAGAAAATACAAGCAATGGTTTTTAAGTTTCTCAACTCTTCCCCTTGACCATTTTTAGAACTGGCCAATATACTAACGAAATGGAAATGGATTGTATAGATGAACACTTTGCCATTTTAAAAAAAAGATTCAATGATAAAAAAATACGGGAGGCGGCAGAACGGAGAGCAAACCTGGATTACGAAAGCATCAGGATCGGTGAGAAACGCGGAAGCGGTAAAGTAAGATTCCTGCTTGCACAGATGCATCAGAATTACTATTTCGGTTATTTCGAAACGGTATGTACCATTGCGGGAATAATACTCGAGCAGGGATTGGTTTACAGGTTGTCTAACTGGATTACAGAGGGAGGGCCTCTTCTTTTTAAGAGAAAAAAGCGCAATAATATATGGATCCAAAACAGGGAAGAACTTCTGGAACTCGATCTGATCGATCTTATGAAACTTGCCGAGCAGGAGAAGATTCTCGAGGACAAAAGACTTATTATGTACTCGCACCAGGTCAGGTGGATACGCAATATGGTTGTTCATGACAGAATGCCGGAATTCAAAGTAAAGGATAAGAATAGTCTTGAAATGAACGTAATAAAAAGTAGAAAAAAACCTGTAAAATATGCTAAGATAAAAATGCGGAGCGGTGAACTAAAGAACATAACCCGTAAAAGAGGAGAAATTACCGCATATTTCTGTATAAGCAGGGTAAGGGAAATACTAAGAATTCTTCTCATGGAAAAAAGTATAATTAAGAAACAAAAGGGAGATATTAATGAGGACGGCAGTTATCTTTTTCACTGGTAAAAACAGAAATAAACTATTGAATATTTCGAGGTCTCTTGCCAGAGGTATCGAAAAACAGGGGTATCAGGTGGACATTATTGACGGCGACAGAGATGTAAATACGAAGTTGACGATCTATCAGTATATTGCAATAGGTACGGAAGCTGTATCTGCAATAGGAGGAAAGATACCGGGTAAGGTTTCGAAATTTCTTGCCTCGGCGGGCATGATTTCCGGGAAGAGAAGTTTTGCTTTTACTATCAAAACAACACTCGGATCTCAAAAAGCACTTTCCCGTCTTATGAAGAGTATGGAAGGTGAGGGAATGTACCTGAAATATTCGGAAATATTAACTTCGGATGCGGAAGCGGAGGAAGTTGGTAAGCGTCTTCACATCGAGAAATAGGCAGCTATTTTATTCCTTCCACGGGAAGATCATGCCTTTTAGTGTTCTTTTCCCCACCTTCTCTCTGTCATCGATAAGCAGAACATCCCATGGTATTTCTTTCCTGCTTACATCGGGATGTTCTTCGAGATAGTCATATTTGTAGAGTCTTAATTTTAATGCGATATTCCAGGCGAGAATAATTGTCCCTATCCCGGGAAGTAAGAATGCTGTGAAAATTGACAGGATCAGGATAATCAAGGTGATAAAAAAAAGGCCGATCGAAAACCCTGTGTTGTCAAAAAAGATAAGAAACATCTTTTTTAGTATTTTTGATGTTTTTGTATCGAGCCTGGACTGAACAGGATAATAGTACTGCAGAGCGATTACCCAGATGATACTGACCCAGAAGAGAAGGGAAAAGGCAATGGGGCCGAATACGGATTTTATATTTCTGTATGTGGGAAAAGCAATCGAAAGGAGAACAATAAGCCCGGTATTAATAACGGCAAAAAGGAAACTGGATCTGGCGGTTTCTTTGACATACCGGAACAGATCGGAAAAGCCGGGTGCTTTATAATCTGCGATATCCGTAGTATATTTACTGGCTGTGCCTGTAAATATAAAAAGTATTGAAATTCCTGTAAAGAGGGATATATAGAATAGTACAGGTAGTGATTTAAACAGCAGGGGGAAGTAAATAAGAATTGCAAATGAAGCAAGAAAACCAAGATTAACCAGTACAATTCGAAAGATATTATCCCACATATCAAAAAATGTTTTCTTTATAAAAAATCCGAACATATCTTTAAAACTATCCTTTTACCGATGTTTTATCAAGTCCCGTAACAGCGAAATATTTTATCATCATCTATTGGAATATCGATTTGACAATTTCAATAATATTATTTATAATTGCTATAAAGTAAATGTACAATTATTATGAGATTTTAAGTATTACTCCTCATTCAAGCATTCAGGAGATAAAAAGATCCTTTAGAAGAAAGGCAAAGGAGATTCATCCGGATCTTCATGCAGATGCGAAAAAAAGGTCAGAAGAAAAGATGAAACTTCTGTTAACAGCATATAAAGTACTTATTAACCCTGAAAAGAGAAAGCAGTATGACCGTGTTTATAAGAATGTCTATTCCCGCTGCGCATTTGATTACAGAGAATACTTAAAAAGGAAGAAAGACGATTATTACAGCCAGGCCAAGCTTGTTTTTTACGATCTGCTGAAATTCAGAAGGGAAGATGCAATTAATCTTTATAATTCTCTATTCAGGGAAGGATTTGAGCTTGAAAATTATCTTTCCAGGGCGGATTATATGGACTGTGCTTTTCTTTTAGCTGAAAGTTTTGCCGACAGAGGAGAATATGTAACTGCATATGAATTATATAAAAAAATATACCTGTACGAATTAAAGGAACCGTATTTTCATCACTTTATCGATGAAGTTATAGACAGGTTAAGAGAGATTGTGTGTTTTAAAATGATAGGAGCCATAGAAACCGATTGTATTATTAATTATTTACATGATTTAATCGAGTTTAACTTTTCGAATAAGGATACAGCCTTTTTTTATAAAAAAATAGCAGAAGTTTATTCCGATGCGGGTAATAATGAAATTGCCGTGATTTATCTCGAAAAAGGGCTAAATTTAAACCATAAGCTGTCAGGTGTAAAAAAATTAAAAGAAAAGATCGGTTATCCTGGAGCGGTTAGCCTTCAGAATACTTGACAGTATCCCGAATCTCCTGTTAGTCTTTAGCGTTTAATTTGTTGTGCTCATTATAAGGAAGGAAATAAGAATAATGAAAATAAAACTTATCATTTTAAGTATTTTATTGGTATCGGGCAGTGTTGTTTTTTCGCAGACTATCGATAAACCGGCTGCCACTGTAAGATTATACAAACTCGAGGTTATATCCGCAAAACAATTTGAAGGTAAAGTTAAAACATTCGAACAACAGGCAAAGCGTCCTTTAACAAAAGCGGAAAAGAAGAAACTCTTAGATACCATGATAGGTGAAATGCTTATTAATCAGGCTGCGGAAAAAGAACATATAAATGTAACGGAAGCGGAAATACAGGCCAGGCTCAATATAGCGAAGAAAAGCGGAGGTGTGGGCTTAAGGCTAAACAGGCCATTAACCGACGAGGAGCTGAAATCTCTTGTAAGGCAGTCCGGAATATCCTGGGAGCTTTACCAAAAAGAGATTCGTAAGGTTATACTCGAACAGAAGTATATTATGATGAAAAAAAAGAATATGTTTTCACAGATTAAAGAACCTACCGGGCAGGAAATAGAAGATTTTTATAATGAAAATAAAACTCTCTTTGTGTCTCCTGAAATGGTAAGATTTCAGCATATTTTTATCGATACGAGAAGTTTAAGGACACAGGCGGAAAGGGACAAGGCAAGAATTCGTGCGGAAGAAATATCGAAGGAACTGGTAAACGGTGCTTCTTTCGATGACCTCGTAATAAAATATTCCGATGATAAGGCGTCGAGATATAAAGGCGGCGATTTCGGTTATTTAAGAAGGGATGATGCGGCAAGAAGGCAATTGCTCGGCAGAAACTTTTTTGACAAGGTATTTAAGATGAAAGTCGGTGAGGTAAGTGGAGTTTTAAAATCCAACATTGGCTATCATATAGTCAGGATTATAAAAAAGATACCTTTTAAACTCTTAAGCCTTAATGATAAGATACCTCCTCAAAACAGGGTAACTGTACGTCAGCAGATAAAGGCGACCCTTTATCAGAATAAACAGGCGGGAATGTTCCGGAAAGCAATGTATGCGGTAATAACGGAACTTAAAAAGAAAGCCGATGTCAAAATATTTGATAAAAATATTGTATGGTAAGTAATGGGAGCCAGACGACAGGGTAGAATCATAGCATTTCAGGCATTATACAGTTACGAGATGTCAAAAGCGGATATCGGAGAATTGATGGATTTCTCCTGGATAGGAGAGGCAAGATTAAAGAATATTCCTGAAGATTCGGTAATTTTTGCAAGGTTGTTGGTTAAAGGTACATTGGAAAATATCGACATAATAGATCGAACGATTCAGAAGCAGTTAGAGCATTGGGATATATCGCGTCTTGCACGTGTAGATCTTGCGATTTTACGCATGAGTGTGTACTGCATACTATATCAGCCGGATATACCAACTACCGTAACCATTAATGAAGCGGTGGATATTGCCAGAGATTTTGGAACAGACGATTCATATCGATTTATTAATGGTGTTTTAGACGGTATAAACAAGAGCAGGTAATGTTAAAAAGGAAATTTATTGTAATAATTTCCGGCATTTTGTTTGTTCTCCTGCTTTCTGTTGCAGCGATTTATCTTGTAAAAAATAAAGATAATAAGAATACAATTAACGAACTTCTTATTAAAGCCGATGATTCTTTATCCTCGGGATATTATAATAAGGCAGAGGGTTTTCTTTATGCTGCATCTGAAAAAGCGGAGAGCTCGAATCAATTTATAAAAATACTCGGTAAGGCTTTTTTAATTGCCGTTACGAATGAGAATTATGACTTTTTTTACAGAATGGCTGAGCGTGCGTATGAAAAAATCACGGACAGTGGTAAAATTACTCTGTTAACCGCCTACGGAAGAATAAGAACGGGCAATATTTCTTCCGCATATGAAATATTAATAAAATCCCGTTTTAAGTCTATTCGGCTTAAGGAGCTAAAAAAATCACTGCTCGATGAACTTTCGATCAGATATCATGTCGATCTTTTAAAACAGAAAAAAGAGGATGATAATCACCTTTATTCTGCGGCTGTGGATTTAAAAAATGCCGATCCTCTGGTTCTGGAAAAAATCGGGACTGAATACGGAAATAACTTTCTGCTTAAAGATGCTTCGCTGTTATGGGCAAAACAGGGTGATATCCTTAAGGCGGTCGATACACTTTTAAAAGCGGGAAACGATAAACAATTTACCGGTTTAATGGCTTTGTATAGTTATGATACGGGTAATTTTAAACATGCCGTTGTTCTTATGGATTCGCTGCTTAAGTATAATCCGGAAAGGATCGATATATCAGTACTTAAAGCCGATTCCCTTTATCAGAACGGGCAATATAAAGATGCACTGATACTATATAAGAAAATCATAAAAGGAAATCCCGCCTTTTCATGGACAACTTACTATAATACTGCATTACTTTACAATAGATATGGTAAGTATAAGGCGGCAATAAAGGTGTTGAACAGGTGCTTAAAAATATTTCCGGATGAGAAATATCCTGGCCTGCTTTTACTGCAAAACTATGTTTTATTGAATAATATACCTGCTGCCGGAGAAGTTCTTGCAAATCTTATTAAAAAATATCCCGGGGATAATTCACTTAATTTAATGGAATTAAAATTAAATTCGGAAAATTATCCTCCTGTAAGGTACGAAGCGGAAATCCGGAAGCTGTTTAATTCGAATCCTTCCGACAATGATATTACAGTATATTTAATTCAATACCTGCTGGAAATGAATGATCCGGAAGGCGCACGAAAGGTATTAATGATAAACCTGCGGGCCGATAGAGGAATTGCAGAGTCATGGTGGTATGGTTATAGCGGAATAATTAATGCAGAACTCGGGAAATTAGACGATGCCCGCAGCGATCTGTTAAAAAGCATATCCTTATTTAAAAAATGGGATACGTACTATAACCTGTCGGTTGTAGAAGAACATGAAGGGTTGTACAGAGAAGCCCTTGTCTCCCTGAAAAATGCGGAAAATTTGCTTAAAAGTAAGAGTCCTGATAAAAATAAAAATATCCGGATTTCGAGAATTCGTTATTTAACAGGGAAATTGTACTACATGCTCGGAGATATTTCATCCTCACGCAGGGAATTGAATTATTCGGTTCAGCTGGACAGAAATAATCTTTCCAGTATTCTTCTTTTAAAAAAGCTTGAAGATGAAAAAAAATAATGTTATCTTGTTGCAATGCTGAAATTATAAGGAGATTTTATGGCTAACAAAACCGAAACGTCAAACTGTGTTATTGGTGAGGGTTCTGTATTTGATGGTCGGTTTTACGTTAATGGTTCGATATTGATAGAGGGTAAATTTCAGGGAGATATAAAAACAGATGACCAGCTTACGGTCGGTCCTACCGGCAAGGTAAAAACGGATATAATTGCAAAAAGAGTTACCGTAGCAGGGACATTGATAGGCAATATTGTAGCTTCCGAGGAGGTAAACCTTCTTCAGAGCGGTAAAGTTCTCGGAAATATTACCACTCCGAAACTTACCGTGGAACCAGGCGTAATAACCGCAGGAAAAGTCACAATAACATCCGGTCATTCCGATGATCTGGAAAAACTGATCGAAGGTTCTTTTGGAAGCGAAACCGAGGAAGTCTTTTCGGGGATAAGCAGGGAAAAGAAAAAAGAAAAGATTAAAAGTGATGATTCGAATAAAGAATGAGGATGAAATATCCGGAATAAGGGAGTCGTGCATATTACTTGCAGAAACTTTTTCAGAATTAAAAAAAATTGTAAAAGCAGGAATAACCAGCAGAGAACTGGATGATTTTGCCAGAAATTATATAGAATCACGTGGCGGCAGACCGGCTTTTTTAGGATATATGAACTATCCGGCATCGCTATGCGTTTCTATAAATGATCAGGTTATACATGGAATACCCGGCAAAAGAAAGTTAAAGAATGGTGATGTAGTGAGCCTTGATCTGGGAATCGATCTGGATGGTCGTTTTAGCGATGCCGCTTTAACGATTCCAATCGGAGATGTTGATAAAGACAGATTACAGCTTATAAAAGTTACCGAAGAAGCCCTTTACAGGGGTATCGAAAAGGCTGAAAAGGGTAATCGGGTAAGTGATATTTCGGAAGCTGTTTTTAATCATGCAAAAAAATACGGCTATGGTGTCGTACGGCAGTACTGCGGCCATGGTGTCGGTCTGGCTCCTCATGAAGATCCACAGATTCCTAATTATCCGGGAGGAAGTCCCAATCCGAGATTAAAGGAAGGAATGGTTATTGCGATAGAACCTATGATAAATATGGGAACCTGGGAAATTAAGGTATTAAACGACCAATGGACTGTTATAACAGCCGACGGTATGGTTTCCGCACACTTCGAACATACTGTTGCAATAACCCGCAGTGGAACGGAAATTCTAACTAAACTATCTGATTAATTCCGGAGGGGATACTATGACCGATAAAAAGTTATTTAATTTTAAAACCGCAGTTATGATTGCGGGTTTCTTTCTTGCAAGTATCTTTTTTTATTCATGTTCTACATTTATTCCGAAAGGCGGAGAAAAAGTACCTGCAAAGAATATTTCTTACAACAGTATCGATGCGCTTAAAAGTATTCAATATTCATTTAACCGTGTTGCGGAGAAAGTACTGCCGGTTGTAGTGGAAATCGATGTGGAAGAAGTGGTAAAACAAAGTATGCCCAAAGGTAATTGGCCATGGGACTTTTTTTTTGGTTCTCCTCCGTCGGGCAGCAGGCCTAAAGAAAAAGAGTTTAAGAAATACGGGCTTGGTTCCGGCTTAATAGTTAATAGAATAGGTGATAATGTTTATGTACTTACAAATAATCATGTTGTAGGCGATGCGGAGAAAATAAATATAAAATTATACGACCAGAGACATTTTAAAGCAAAGCTTGTAGGGAAGGATTCAAGAAAAGATATTGCCCTTGTGGTTTTTAAGACAAAAGAAAAAATTCCAATAGCAGAGTTAGGTGATTCGGACAGTCTAAAGGTGGGAGACTGGGTACTTGCCGTAGGGAATCCACTGGGTTTTGAATCTACTGTAACTGCAGGAATTGTAAGCGCACTTGGAAGACGGGGCGGGCCTGCCGGGAATATAAATGATTTTATTCAAACCGATGCTGCAATTAATCAGGGAAATTCCGGAGGTGCTCTTGTCAATATAGACGGCAAGGTTGTCGGCATGAATACATGGATAACTTCTCCGACAGGAGGCAGTATCGGACTGGGTTTCGCTATTCCGATAAATAATGCTAAAAAGGCTATTCAGGATTTTATAAAAAAAGGTAAAGTGGAATACGGATGGCTCGGTGTAAATATAGGGGACCCCGTACCTGAAGTTATAAAAGATCTGAAAGTGGAGAATAAAAAGGGAGCCCTTGTATATGATGTTTTTAAAGGTTCTCCTGCCGATAAGGGAGGTTTGCTTCCCGGTGATTATATTACCGGAGTGAATAATACACGGATTAATAACTCAAACTATCTTGTACTGCTGGTCGGGGATCTTCCCCCCGGAAAACTGGCGAAGTTTACATTGATCAGAAATGGCAGGGCTGTGCACCTGTCGATCAGAATAGATATAAGAAAAGAAGAAAAAAAGCTTATTGCTCTTAAAAAGAATTTATGGCCCGGGTTTTCCGTTGTCAGAGTTACCGATGATATTCGGGAACGGTTAAAATTGTCCGGCAGGATCGACGGTTTAATAATTGCGAAAGTCGAATCCGGCTCACCGGCTGCAATTGCAGGATTAAAACAGCTTGATATTATAAAAAGTATAAACGATAAAGAGATTAGTGATGTTATGGATTTTTATAAAATGCTCAATAATAAATCGGGTAAAGAGCTTTTATTTAAATTGATCAGAAAGGACAAAGAAGTGCTTATAGGTCTTGTTCGGTAATGTATAAAGAATTCCTTTCATATTTAACCGTACGTAATAATGGGATTAAAATGGCATACAGTATTTATAAAGAAGGCTTTATACCGGATGTTGTCTATGTTTTATTACGCGGCGGTGCCTATCTTGGTAATGTCATAAGCGAATACTTTAAACTCCTTCGCAGGGACAGACATCCGATTTATTATGCCGCTGTTGTTGCCCGGTCTTATATAAATATAAACCGGCAGTCGGATGTAATGGTGGATGGCTGGACATATAATCCGGAACATCTAAGACAGGGTGATAAGGTTCTATTGGTCGATGATATTTTTGATACCGGTAGAACGGTTAATCAACTTGTCGGCATAATAATGAAAAAAGGTATTCCCAGGGAAGATTTAAAAATAGCAGTTCACGATTATAAAATACGTTTGTACTGTAAAACAAAACTTCCGGTTCAGCCTGATTACTACTGCAGAAAACATATTGTAAAAACGAAAGATGATGATTTCTGGATACACTATCTGAGTCATGAATTGGAAGGGTTGACGCAGAAAGAAAAGGAGGAGTATTACTATTCGGATGATCAGGCGTTGCGTGATGCGCTTGAAAGCTTATAACATTAATATTAAGAACCTCTTTTTTATTTCTTTATTTATGCTGTCATACCGGCCGGTAGTTGCTGAGAACCTTTTGCTTTTATCAGTGCATCCCGGAATATACAGGGAAAATAAAGAGCTTAGTATTGTTCCGCTAAAAAAGGATACCAGAATATGTTACGGTTTTTTAAATAATAGTTCGGATGATATCGAAACGCCCGTTCCCTTTTTGGAACCTTTGCGCTTAACGGCGGTACCTGGAGAGGAAAGGCATTACAGAATAGCTGTACGGGTGTTTCAGGGAGAAGATGTATTAAAAACGGAACTTTATAATTATACAATAGACAGACAAAGTCCGCTTCCGGCCGGGATTTCGGTTAAAGGCGGCGAGTATTTCAGGCCTGTTAAACTATTGTTCCCGAAGAAGAAATCAGAGAGTGTCTTTTATTCGATTAACGGTGATATTTATAACAAACCGCAGCAATGGCAGGGGGATGCTCTTATTCTTAACGCACCGGAAGGTGCGAAAATAAAGTACAGAATCGATTACTATTCTGAGGATGCTGCCGGAAACAGAAGTTCCGTTTCGACTGTCCGTTTTTCTATTAACCATGAAAAACCTTATTTAAAAATTATGAGCCCGGTAGAAGGTGAATATGCCAATTATCAGATACTCTACATCGAATATAAGAATGTACAATGGGTAAAATATACTCTTGACGGAAGTGATCCTATAGAAAACGGGATTGTATACAGTACACCTGTTCTGTTAAAATACTCCGGAAACCGCAGTCTTCGAATTGCTGCAAAACCAAAATGGCAGTCACCGGATTATATAAGAAAAAAAATATCGATAAATATAAAACCTGAAAAAAAACTTTCCGTTACAACGGATTATCAGAGCGGTATTTACAACAGGGGACTAAGAATATCGATAAAAGGTAGTAAAAACGGTAAAATATATTATACACTGTCGGAAAGGACTCCCAAGGATTATGATTTTTTATACAGCTCCGGGGTATATTTACAATCCGTACCTATGGCAAGAAAATTATACACCCTTAGAATAAGAGGGTTTTATAATAACGGCAGACGGGGAGGTGAATATCGATATTTTTATATAATAAATCGCAGAGGGCCCGGAAAACCGGTTATAGAATTCTCCGCAAATCCGCCGTTTAACGGAAGAACGAAAGTTACAATCAGTACCGAAAGCAGAGATAGAATATTTTATACATTGGACGGAAGCCGTCCCGATTCGCACTCTAAAAGTTATAATCGTCCTTTTTTTATTTCACCTGAAGATGCAAAGAACAAAAGGACACTCACCATTAAAGCCGTAGTTATTAATGATGCGGATATTATCGGCGACGAAGCGGTAAAATATGCTGTTTTTGATACAACACCCCCTTCTCCGCCCCTTGTAACAGTACAGCCAATGGCCGGACAGAACAGGGGAGTTATCCTGAAAGTTAAAACTGTTAAAGATACAAGGGTTTTATACGAAGTCTCCTCATCGTCCGCACCCCCGGAGATTCGTATAGGAAAATCACCTTCGGCAGGGGAATCTCTTCAGGTAGAGGTTCCTTACGGAATGGAGAAGGAGTTTTCGTTCAGGTTCGCAGCAGTAGATGCTGCCGGCAACATGACGCCGGCAAAAAAGATAATAAAAATATTTATCGATAAAAAACCGCCCGGTAAACCGAAGTTAACGCCTGTTCCCGGGAACAAAATGTATGATCACGGCATATCGGTGAAAATACCGCAGTTTAAAGAGGATATATTTTACTCCCTGACAGACGACGGAGCCATACCTGAGAGGCCCACAGAGAGAAGCAAACGGTTAAAAGAAACACTTAATTTTAACGGCATAAAGGGAAAACTTGTTCATTATCAGCTTAAACTTCTCTGCAGGGATAGAAACGGGAACATAAGCAGGGTGTTCGGTCCATATCATTACTATGTGGATAAGAGGAAGCCCGTTGTCCCTCATATCAGAGGTTTTGATAACGGCCGGCTGTACACCAATCATTCGGTTAATATAATAATGCCGGATGGTGCTCCTCTTATACATTATACGTTTACGGACAACGGCAGTGAACCGAAAGATCCGGATATGAATTCTCCTGTAATACCGGGAAAACTGGTATTTAAAGGAACGGACGGCGCGGAAACAGAATACAGCGTTAAATTACTGCCCGTATCCGCAGGAGGGAATATTAAAGGAGATATAAAAAAACTGAGTTTTGTTATCGACCGTAAACCTCCTTTGGTTCCTGCGATAGGCGGTATTTCCGGAGATGGCGTATATAGAAAACCCGTTTCCGTCGATGTATTAAAACCGGAGTCCGGCACGAGGGTATTTATAAGCTATTCCACATCCGAAAGTCCTCCTCCTGACCCGTTAAAATACGGAGAGCAATTAAAGAACAGGCTGGTATTCGATGTCGAAAATGGTATTGAAAAAACCTTTAAGATACGCATAACCGCACTGGACAAGGCCGGAAACAGGTCGGTGTATGACAATTTTTATACCTTTAAAATAGATAAAAAGCCGCCGGAAAATCTTGTTATCGGCGGGCTTCCTCCCGGTGGTATTTCGAATGATGCTGTGGTTATATCCATGCATGTTTCCGGCGGAACCATTTATTACAGTATTACCGATGACGGCACAATACCTCCGATTCCGGATAGGGGTTCGAGAAAATACGAATCACCTTTTATCTTAAACGGAAAACCGGAGAACGAGGTAACATACAGAATTATTGCAAGGGCTGTGGACAGAGCGGGTAATTTTACGCATGGTTTAAGAATAAACAGCATTACTGTCGACAGAAAAGCTCCTGAAAATCCTCCCGACCCGGTAATTGTAAAGACGGATTTAAAAGGCGTAAGCAGTGTAATCTGGAAAGTACCTGAAGGGAATAAGATTTATTATAGATTCAATAATGATTATCTTCCGTATAAAAGTCCTCTGACTATAAAAAAGACAACCGCTCTTCAGTACTATATGGAGGATAAAGCCGGCAACAGGAGTCCGGTAAAAGAATATACTGTTAAAATATTTTCTTCTTATCTTTTACCCCCTTTTATTACAGGAGCTGAAGATCATGCCGTTTATAACCATCCTGTAAAGATAGCGTTTAAAACAAAACAGGGCACAGTGCATTACGAGATAACTCTGGATGGGACGGAGCCTTCCGTTGTAACTATGGATTCTCCGGTCGGCAGCGGTATTATCCCTGTAAATGTAATCGACGGAGATACTGTGCCGGTCAAAGTAAAAGCCCGGGTTTTTGACAGCAGCGGAAATAGCTCTGATATATCGTATGTAAGTTTTCTATTGGACAGGACCGCCCCGGCAGCTCCCGTTATTACGGGAATAGAAAATGAGGGGCATTATCAGGAAACAAAAAAGATTTCACTTTTAACGGATGAAGGTTTAATATATTATGCGTTGTCATCGGATGGGAAAGATCCTGAAATACCGAAGCAAAACAGGGCTCATCTTTACAAGGATGAGATTGTTCTGCCTGCGGAAAACGGAAAAATTAAAGATTACAGGATTATAGCTTATACGGTTGATAAAGCAGGCAATAGAAGCAGAGATATACCTGTGTGGCGAATAGTGATAGATAAAAAAATTATCTATGTTTCCGGCAGCGGTAACGATTTATACGAAGGTACGGCCTCCAAACCTTT
>QILZ01000307.1 GCA_003233545.1 Spirochaetales bacterium | reverse complement strand
AGGATGTCGAAAACAGGATAAAAAAGGCAATAGAACTGATAACCTATATCGACAAACAACTGGCATCGGGAAATAAAAAAGAACTCCATAAAAATCTGCTGGAGATAAAAACAGATATTGACAGAGTAAATAATTCTACCCTTTGCGAGAAAGAGGAACTCGACCTACCCGTTAACAAGATGTCTTTAAGGATTTTTAATACTGCCCGTTTCCTGATTAAAGACAGGTTAAAGAGTATTATCCGGAAAAAAAGATAAATTACATATACTTTTTAATTAACTTTGCAAGTCTGCCGTAATCTACGGGTTTATTGATAAATTCTTCGACCTTGATATCATTCTGGGTAAAATCAAAGGCATATTCCCTGTTAATCGCAGTAATTATAAATATGGGTATATCAGGATATTTCTTTTTAATCGATTCTGCCGCCTCGAAACCGAGAGTTTTTTTCTCAGGAAACATAACATCGAGGATTATAACAACCGGTAAAACCTCCCCTATCATCTCTATTCCCTTTTCCACCGTATCTGCGGAATGAATCTCGAAACCTTCATATTCCAGCAGTGCCCCCGCAGTTTCAAGAATATCCAGATCATCATCGATAATTAAAATTCTATTATTTTTCATTTCATCCTCCTGTCTATAAAACAAGTTACATCCCTTAAACCGGCATGAACAATATAAAATGTCTTTAAAAAAAATAAAAGCTCTTATTAAACAAAACCCTTATTAAATTCTCATTCTTTAAGGAAAATAGATATGGAAAGTGGTTCCCCTGCCCTTTTCAGAGTAAACTGTTATTTTCCCGTTTAATGATTCAACGGTCTTTTTTACAATTGCAAGCCCGAGCCCGGTACCATCTCTTTCGATCGCTCTTGCCTCGCTCGATCTGTAAAATTCATCAAATATCTTATGGATTTTAGATGGCTCGATACCCATCCCCTCGTCTTTTACCATTAGATGAAACTTTCCATTACTCTTTTCGGCATTCACGGTTATAGTTGTATCATTCGACGAGTATTTAAGAGCATTGGATATAAGATTACTTAGAATAATATTTAAAAGATCCCTGTTTGATAAAACAGCCAGGTTCTTCGAGCAGTTGGAAACAAACCGTATATTCTTTTCAGCTGCAGTATCGCGGAACAGGCCGAGGTTGTAATCTATCGTATCCTTAATACTGATCCTGGTCCTGGTGAATTTAATCTCCTCTTCGGATTTAATGTATGCGTAATCGATCATCTCATCGATAATTGTCAGGAGATTCTTTGTTCTGTGGTTTGCCTTCCGGATAGTGTCCCACGTTTTTTTTGTTGTTTCTCCTGTAATTCCCTTTAAGACCATCTCATGAAATCCCTTTAATGCGGCAATAGGCCCGCGAAGTTCATGCGTAACCTGAAGGATAAAATCGGATTTTATCCTATCGAGACTCTTGTAGTGATCCAGTTCTACCTCTACCTTTTTACCCCTTTCTTCTATTCGTTTTTTAATACTGCTTATGAGATATGCAGAAATAATCAGGGTCGAACAGAGACCGGCTGTCCTGATAAATATAAGATTGGTATATGAATAAAAACCGGAAGCAGTAAGAGGAAAATGAGGAATAAAGCCAAAATATTCGGCCGATGCCGCAGACACCAGGACAGAGATAAGAGCAACAACGTATAAGAACACTACTCTGGATGAAAATATAAAAGCAGTCATTATAATATGAAATACAAAGAAATATATAAAGGGATTTTCCAGAAATCCGGTAAAAAAAATCAGAAAAAACAACAGCACATAATCAAAAACCACCTGCAGATTAAAGCTGACACTCATCTCTTTACGGGAAAGATTACAACTTCTGAACAGTGAATAGTGTATCGTGAATGCAAGATTTACCAGGAAAAGTAATCCGTTAAGTAAAAAAAGGACCCTGTAAGGAAGTTTGTAGTGAAAAAAATAATAAACCGTAAGAAGTGTAAAAAAAACACCGGCACAGGCTATCCACCTAAGAATAATAAACCAGCCTATGACCCTGTTTAGATCGGTATACTCTGAAGATTCTATTTTTGATAAGACCTTCATTCTTGTACTCTTATGTTTTAAATCTGTTCATAAAGTTTGTAGTTTCATATATTTGCTCTTCCTGAAATTTTACAAGGGACTCAAATAACTCTTTTTGTTTATCAGTAATAAGACTTTTAAAAATAGTCGAATAAAAATCTTTTAGCTTTGACTGGTAGTCGAGAATCTGATGAAAGATTTCTTCCGGTTTGGAATCCCTTGTTATTCTTTTAACCGGTATAAGTTCTTCCTCCCTATGCTCCGATGCGTAACGCACCCATTCGGTAGTTCCGTAATCCGCTATATTTATATGTTCCAGGATATGAAGATTCCTTAAGAGATTTTCTCTTAAAACAACTATTACGCCCTTCGACTCCTTATCCTCGAGTGCAAACTCCGCAACATCGTAAAAATCCTTGAGTTTTTTCTCCCATTTTATGGCGAGTTTAAGAATGTCTTTTAAATCTTTAAAAGCAATCATTTCTCCTCCTATAAAAAACATGCAAATTTTTATGCATACACTGTGACACTAATACACAGGATTGTTTTTGTAAATTATAAAAATGATTTTTTTTAAAATCATGCCCAGAAAATCCCGATAAAAAATTCCTAATAAGGATTTTTTTCACAATTTATTCTTAAAACAACTTGCAAAAAATAAATTTAAGTTATAATATCGAATAAATTATAGTATTTATTCAAAAAAGATGATTATAAAAAAGAGAAAATTTACAGGCGGATACACATTTAAGAACTTTAAGGGTGTGCCGTCTGATAAGTTCATCAACCTTAACATACCGGAAAAAGTAATAATCCCGTTAAAGCAGGGATTCGGAAACGAAGTAAATGCCACCGTTAAAAAAGGCGATTCCGTAACAGCAGGGCAGATCATCGGCATTAATGATGAATCGATATCGAGTCCTGTTCACTCCACGGTAAACGGAACGGTCGAGGATATAAAAAAGATAGAATATTCCGGCAAGCTGATTAATATTGTAGTAATAAAATCCGACGGTACACCGGATTTTAAACCGGGCGGGGCAGAGACATCCGGCTGGAAAGACCTGCCGGAAGAAAAACTCGAAGAAGTACTGTACATGGCCGGCGTTACTTCCCTCGGAAAGTCGGGAATACCAACCAGGTACAAAAGCTCGGCAATTCTCCCGGACGAGGTTGAACATATCATTATAGATGGTGTTCAATCGGATATTTATAATTTATCTCTCTCCCTTCTTTTTGCCGGTGAGGGCTTAAATCAATTTATGGAGGGAATAGATGTTCTAAAATCAATAATGCCCCGTGCTTCCGTTCATATAGCAGTTAACAAATATCAAAAAGAAATAATTAAAAAGATAGACGAATCTGCAGATAACAGAGAAATAAATATTTATCCTCTGGATCCGAAATATCCTCAAAGCTACGACGAGATAATAATACCGACAATCCTGAAAAGGGAATTCCCTTTTGGTTTTAAGGCTTTAAATATGGGTGTTATCGTGCTCGATATTCAGGCGGTGCTTCATGTATATGAGGCTGCCGTTCTTAAAAAACCTCTTATCGAAAGGATTATCGCTCTTACAGGTCCGGGTTTTACAGAGAATATTCATATAAAAGCAAGAATCGGAACACAGCTTGATTATCTAATAAAAAACAGAGTCAGACCCGATACCCCGTTACGCTATATTTTAAACAGCCCCTTATGGGGTGATACCGTATCGGATTTATCCCTCCCGGTCGATCGCACCATAAGCTGTATATCGAGCCTTATAGAAGACAGAGAAGGGGAAGCATTCTCCTTTGCCCGGCCCGGTATTTCGAAGGATTCATATTCCAAAACCTTTGTCGCAAACTATTTTCCCTTTAAGAAAACGATCGATACAAATACTCACGGAGAGGAAAGGGCCTGCATATTCTGCAATTACTGCCAGGATGTATGTCCTTCCGGACTGATACCTCACCTTCTATATCACTACATCGAAAGGGATATTATCGATGATATTCTCTTAAGATACAGAATATTCAACTGCATCGATTGTAACCTCTGCAGTTATGTCTGCCCATCAAAGATAAATCCGGCAATGTATATAAAACAGGGCAGAGAAAAGTTAATCGGGATGGGCATTGATCAAAAAGAATCTGTTTTAAAAAGATTCAAGCTCAAAGGTGTTGATGAGAATGTTAAAACGGGGATAAAAAGTAAGTGAAAAATTTAAAAGAACGTTACGAGAAACTATATAAAATAAAATCCCTTATGCGTTTTAAAACTATTATCAGTACATTGGAAGGGATTATATTCGGGACATCAGAGATTACAGCCGGCGCTCCCCATTTTGTCGATAATATGGACATTAAACGGTACATGTCGATTGCTATCATCGCCCTTATTCCGTCCGCTGCCGCAGCCGTCTATTTTTTCAGACTGCATGCAGTAGAACTTATCATAGTCTCATATATATCCGGAGGGATTGCGGAGGTTCTTTTTGCCCTGATTCGTAAAAGGGATATAGAAGAAGGTTTTCTCGTTACAGGCCTGATTTTCCCTCTTATTTTACCTCCCTCTACACCTCTATGGGTTGCATCCGCGGGAATTATTTTCGGAGTAATATTCGGCAAAGAACTTTTCGGAGGAACAGGAAGAAATATATTTAACCCCGCCCTGGTGGGGAGGCTTTTTGTTACCATATCCTTTCCGCAGATAATGACATCATCATGGCAGCTTCCCTTTGTGGATACAGTAACAGCTGCAACTCCGCTGGGTCTTTTTAAAACGGCTCATGTTTTAACACCATATATAAAACTTCTTTTGGGAACATCCGCAGGCAGTATGGGTGAAACCTTCAGAATCGGGGTGATTATCGGGGGACTCTTTCTGATGTTCACAAGGGTGAGCAACTGGAGAATTCCTTTTTCCTACATAGGAGCGGTTTTACTTCTGTCATGGTTAGGGAATTTCTTTCTTCCGGAAAAGATTGCTCCTCCCCTGTTCCAGCTTCTATCCGGCGGGCTCCTCTTCGGCGCAATGTTTATGGCAACAGACCCCGTTACATCACCCTATACTCTGACGGGTAAGCTGATCTTCGGATTCTTTGCCGGAATAGTCACAGTACTTATAAGAGCATTTTCCGGTTATTCGGAAGGAGTAATGTTCAGTATCGTAATGATGAACGGCTTTACACCTTTAATAGATAGTTTCGTTATAAGCTTAAAATACAGGCCTTTAAGAAATGAAAGATAAAATCAGGATGATCCTTTTTATACTTATCCTCGGAAGTTTGCTTACTTCTGTTCTGCTTTTTGTGGATAGTTATGCTTCCCCGATTATTAAAAGAAACAATATCTTAAAGATTAAAAAGAGTATACTTACAGCTCTGGAGATTCCCTACAATAGCAAGGATATTACAGATGTCTTTTCGAATAATATAAAGATCGTGAATAAGAAAAATAAGACATTCTACATATCCAAAACCGGGGATGTGTCCTTTAAAATGTCCGGCCCCGGTGTCTGGGGCCCGATCGAGTCTGCAATCGCGCTTAAACCTGATTTAAAAACAATCAAATCGATCACCATAATACATCAGGAGGAAACTCCCGGTCTTGGCAGCAGAATTACCGGTAAAAAATTTCTCGATGAGTTTAAGAATAAGGTTATTACTCCCGAAATCAGGATTGTCCGGGCGGGACAGGCGAAAGGCAATAATGAAGTGGACGCGATTACCGGCGCTACCTTAAGCAGCAAGGCATTCGAAGCCTTAATAAATAACCAGATAAAATTGTATCTGCCTCTTATCAAGGGAGGTAAAAAGTGATTTTTACAAAGCTTAAGAGTACGGAAGAGTTCAAGACGGTAGCCAATGGTTTATGGAGAGACCACCCGATCTTTTCGATGGTCTTAGGAATATGTACTGCATTGGCAGTATCGAACAAAGTTGATAACGCAATTGCCATGAGCGCCGGAACTACCTTTGTCCTGGTAGCGACTGCCGTTATAATATCGCTGCTCCGCAAACTCATTCCCACGAGGGTTAGAATTATTACCTTTATGATAGTGATCGCTTCATTTGTCATAATTGTTGACAAGGTCCTCGAAGCCTTTTTTCCCGGTATCAGCGAGGCTCTCGGTCCTTATATAGGACTTATAATTACAAACTGTATAATAATGGGCAGAGCCGAGGCTTTTTATATCCAGAACAATGTTCATCTTTCTATCCTCGACGCCCTTGCAAACGGGTTGGGATACACATATACACTTGTAAGCATAGCAATAATACGCGAAGCCCTTGGTTTCGGAACGATTTTAGGGATTAGAGTCATGCCCGCCTGGTGGACAAATTGGGTAATAATGGCTATGGCACCCGGAGCCTTCTTTATCTTAAGCGTGTTTATCTGGCTGTCCAGAACCCTTGCAAAGATCGAAACATAAAAAAGGATGTGTAGTAAATGGCTTATTTATTAACAATATTTATAGCTTCCGTTTTTACAAATAATATAGCCCTTACATATCTGCTGGGGATGTGTCCTTTTATTGCACTTTCACGAAATCCCAAAACGGCAAGGGGAATGGCGTTTGCTGTAATATTTGTTATCACATTAACTGCCGCAATAAACTGGCCGATCTACCACCTTATACTTGTCCCGATGCACAGTGAGATTATTTACTATATTGTTTTTATAATTGTCATTGCCGCTTCCGTTCAGTTTATGGAAATGATCATGGAGAAATTTCTTCCTGCTATGCAGGCTTCCTTTGGA
Source organism: Spirochaetales bacterium (assembly GCA_003233545.1). GTDB lineage: Bacteria > Spirochaetota > Spirochaetia > SZUA-6 > SZUA-6 > SZUA-6. Next base: position 7,065 of record QILZ01000307.1, on the reverse strand, counting down.
ATATTTCTTCCCCTTGTTACGGTAAACTGTACGGTTCTTGCCGTTTCTCTCTTTATGATACTGCGGAAGTATACATATATTCAGACAATATTTTTTGCCATGGGCTCGGGAGCGGGATGGATGCTTGCAATTTTAATGGTTGCAGCTATCAATGAAAAATTAAAACTTGTCGGGGACATCCCCAAAGGCTACAGAGGGCCGGGTATCATTATGGTTATTGCAGGCACAATCGCCCTGTCCTTTTTGGGGTTTGCCGGGATGGTGAGTATACAGTGACATTTTTACCATTATTAATCATGAACATTATTCTTCTTATTATAACTATTCTCATCGCTATTGCGGATAAACTGCTTGTTACCTATGGAGAGTGTAAAATAACCATTCATCAGGAAGATGGAAAAAAGGAGTTTGCCGTTCAGGGCGGAGATACTCTTCTAACCTACCTTACGGCTAATAATATTAAGATTTCATCTTCCTGCGCAGGAAAGGCAAGCTGCGGTTACTGTAAGGTAAGAGTACTTAACGGGGGCGGGCAGATTCTCCCCACGGAAGAGATATTCATGAGCCGTGAAGAGAAGCAGAACAACATGCGCTTAGCCTGCCAGGTTAAGGTGAGGAATGATATCGATATATATATACCGGACTTTATCGAGATCATTATGGCTATGGTTAAAAATAAGACCTTTAAAACAAACCGGAGGTGGCGGATAACAATTGAGTAAAGAAACTACGGTAATTAATGATAAACTGGATGAAATTATAGAAAATTATAAAAAAGAAGGCGGCTCGATTATCGGCCTTCTGCAGGATATCCTCGGCGAGTATAGATACCTGTCGAAAGACACTCTTCAGAGAGTATCGGAGAGTCTGGATTTCCCATTGGCAAAACTGTACGATCTTGCTACCTTCTATAAATCCTTCAGGCTTACACCTGTCGGAAAGCACCAGATTTCCGTCTGCATAGGCACCGCCTGCTTTGTAAACAGGGCACCGAAAATACTTGAAAGCCTGGAACGGGAGTTAAAGATTATGCCGGGCGAGACAACAGAAGACAATAATTTTACCCTCGAAACCGTAAATTGTCTCGGTACCTGCGCACTGGGCCCTCTCGTAGTGGTCGACGGAGAGTATCATGGCAAAATGGATCAGACTAAATTAAAAAAGCTGCTGAGAAAGTATAAGTAATCAGCGTTAAGTAAACTTTCGATCCTATTCAGAAAGGTTATAGTTTCCGGGTAATTAAATATTTTTAATTTCGATGTGGGAGAGGTCCTGAATCATGAAATTGGAAAAGATAATAAAAATACTCGATGCTGAAGTGTGCTGCGGAACTGTCAGAAATGATTGGGACATAGCGATGGTAGGTGCATCCGATCTAATGAGTGATGTACTTACTTTTATCCAACCGGATGCCTTACTGTTAACGGGGCTTACGAATCCCCAGGTTGTACGGACGGCCGATGTAGCTGAAGTAAAGGTGATTTGTTTTATCCGGGGGAAAAAGCCGACGGAAGAGACAATAAAACTAGCATACGATAAAGAAATAGTACTTTTTAAAACACAGTTTTCAATGTTCAAAGCCTGCGGTCTCTTATATAGGGCAGGTTTGGCAGATTGTTTACAAAAATGAATAATGCGGGAATCGGTAAGATTCAGGAATTAATATATGATCTTTCTGTTGGTGATGTAATGAAGAAAGATGTTATATCGATTTCACCCGATATATCGATGTATAAGCTTAAAGAGGTACTTCGGAAAAATCGTATTTCAGGTGTCCCGGTTGTAAAGAACGGATGCAGTGTCGGAATTATTAGTATAGAGGATTTAATAAATTGGCTTACAAAAAAGAGTGCCGGGTCATCCGTTAAGGATTGGATGACAAAAAATGTTGTTACCGTCTATGAGGATGAGAAATTAATTCAAGCTATTAGTCTCTTTGACCAAAAGGGATACGGGCGTTTGCCTGTTGTTGAGAGAAAAGAAAAAAAGGTTGTGGGTATTGTTACTAAAGGAGTCATTATAGAATCGCTTTTACGGGAAATTGAGATCGATTATCATGAAGAGGAAATTCGCCGTTACAGGATGAGCCATTTTTTTGAGGATGTAACTGCTGATTCAGTAACAATCGGACTTATCTATCAGGTTAAAGGTGGTGATGTTATGAATGGAGGGACGGTTGCCGGTAATATTAAAAAGACACTTAAACGGCTGGATATAAAACCGGATATTTATAGACGTGTTGCCATAGCCATCTACGAAGCAGAGATGAATCTTATCTTTTATACCGATGGTGGTGAGGTTTCAGTATACATCAAACCTGAAAGCATATGTGTCAATGTACGGGATCACGGCCCTGGCATACCCGATGTAAAAGATGCACTGCGGCTGGGATTTTCAACTGCACCAAACTGGGTGCGGGAACTTGGATTCGGAGCAGGTATAGGATTGAATAATATACAGCGCTGTTCTGATAAAATGATTATAAATTCAACGGTTGGCAGAGGAACTATTTTGGATATAACAGTTAATATGGATACATTATGAAACTGTCGGCAATCATAAGGGAAATGGGCTTCGAGGTTGTTGCCGGAAAGGATTATCCGGATCGTACAATTACTCATGGATATGTAAGCGACCTCTTAAGTGATGTCATTGCAAATGCACGTGTTAACGATCTATGGATAACACTTCAGGGACATCCAAACATTGTTGCAGTTGCCAGTATGAAAGAACTTGGTGGTATAATACTGGCAAACAACAGAAAACCGGAGGTGCAGACAATTCAAAAAGCAGAAGAAGAAGGGATTCCGATTCTCTTGAGTGCCCTGTCGGCTTTTGAAGTAGTCGGTCGTTTGTGGGATCTGGGAATTTCCGGATCGACTAAAAATGCTGAAAAGATATAGAGCGGACTGTCACATTCATACCTGTCTTTCGCCATGCGGTGATTCGGGAATGGTACCGGAGGCTATTATAAGGAAAGGAAAAGAGAAAGGAATCGATATTATGGGTATCAGTGACCATAATGCAACAGAAAATATATCGGAGGTGCAAAAAGCAGGAAGGCGGGAGTGTATTACTGTAATTGGCGGTATGGAGATTACATCAAAAGAAGAGGTTCATGTGCTTTCGCTGTTCGATGATGAAGCAGCTTTGAAAGATATACAGAAACTTGTATACGATAACCTTCCCGGTATAAATGAACAGAAACTGTATGGGTATCAGTGCTGTGTCGATGAAAGCGGATACATTACGACTATAAATCAGCATCTTTTAATAGGAGCAACAACTTTATCCGTGGAGACGATCGTTAATTCCGTTCATGACTTGAATGGAATAGCAATTGCCGCACATGTTGACAGGGAGGCTTTTAGCGTAATTGGACAGTTGGGTTTTATTCCTGCGACATTACAATTTGATGCGCTGGAGATTTCTCCGGAATGTAATTACAGGGATTTTATCAGAGAAAGCAGTGCAAAACAAACAGGTATTACACGGTATCGAATTGTCAGCTTTTCAGATGCACATACACCTGGTGAGATAGGGAAACGATGTACCATTTTTCTGTGTGAACAGCCCACGGTTAAATCTATTAAAGAGGCTCTGAAAGAGGAAGAACGTGTAACCTTGTGCGATGATACCTATGTATGATCTCTCTTTGCACATACTCGATATAGTTGAGAATTCTATCAGAGCAGGTGCACGGAATGTGTGGATAGATATTATGCAAAATACTAAAAAGAAGAGACTTGATATAATAATTAAGGATGATGGAAAGGGAATGGATGATAAAGAGATCAGAAGTGCCAGTGATCCTTTCTTTACTACAAAAAAAGGCAAAAAGGTAGGTCTTGGCATTTCACTTTTTGCCCAGGCTGCACATGCTACGGATGGTGAAATTATAATCAAATCCCAAAAGGGAAAGGGAACAGAGGTGCGTGCATCATTCAACCTTTATCATCCTGACATGAAACCTCTCGGTGATATGGATGAAACTGTACGTGTACTGAGGGCAACGCATCGGGATGTCACGTTCCGTTATATAAAGCATGATAAATATATGCCTTGAATTAATTGATTAAAGCATATATAAATACAATTAAGTGAGGAGTTATTATGAAATTAAAACCAAGCGATCTGGATAAAATAGCACAAAAAATGCGTTCTGTTACCAACCTCAGAAAAGGAACGTCAAGGATAAAGATTACCGTACATATGGGCACATGCGGTATTGCTTCAGGTGCCCGGGATATTTTGAGTGCATTTCTTTCATGTGTCGAAGAAGAAGGGGTAAGTGATGTACTTATTACAACTTCCGGCTGTGCCGGTTTGTGCAGCCGCGAACCGATGGCAACTGTTGAAGCAAGAGATAAACCCCCGGTAAAATATGTTGATTTAACAAAGGAGAAGGTTAAAAGAATCTTTAAGGACTATGTGATGGGCGGGAAAATAGTTGAAGAGTATGCACTGGCAATTGGTAGTGAAAGAGTGTTATAAATGAAACGGTATAGAGCAAATTTAATGTTATGTGCAGGTACGGGGTGTGTTTCCAACCGTTCTTTGGAAATCCAAACGGCACTTGAATCAGAATTAAAAAAATACGATCTTCAGGATGAGATTCAGGTTGTACTTACAGGGTGCAATGGATTTTGTTCTAATGGGCCAATTCTTGTTGTTCAGCCTGACGGAATCTTTTATCAGATGCTCAAAGTGGAGGATATTCCACATCTGGTTGAGGAACATTTCCTTAAAGGCCGGCCTATTGAGAAATTGATGTACATACCCCCTGATAAAAAATCACCGGTCCCGAAGCTTAGTGACATTGGTTTTTTTAAAAAGCAACAGCTTGTTGTACTCTCCAACCGCGGACTCATCGATCCTGAAAATATCGATGAGTATATTGCCAGAGACGGATATAAGTCCCTGGCAAAGGTACTCACGTCGATGAAACCTGAAGAGGTTATAGAGGAGATTAAGGCCTCGGGATTGCGTGGTCGTGGTGGAGCAGGTTTTCCGACAGGGAAGAAATGGGAAATCTGCAGGGGTGCCGAAGGTGATGAAAAGTATATCATATGTAACGCTGACGAGGGAGACCCGGGAGCATTCATGGATCGTTCGGTAGTCGAATCCGATCCCCATGCGGTTCTGGAAGGAATGTTGATAGGAGCCTATGCTATCGGAGCTGAAAACGGGTTTATATATATAAGAGACGAGTATCCCCTGGCACTGAAAAGAATTAAACGTGCCATTGAACAGGCCGGAGAATACGGACTTTTAGGTGAAGCTATACTGGGAACCGATTTTAATTTTGGTCTCTCGGTAAACAGAGGGGCGGGTGCATTTGTATGCGGAGAGGAAACATCCCTCATAAGTTCGCTGGAAGGTAATAATCCCGCACCGAGAACTAAACCGCCTTTCCCGGCACTTTCCGGTTATATGGGTAAACCAACCAACATAAACAATGTGGAAACATGGGCAAATGTTCCCAGGATAATAAACCGTGGAGCCGGCTGGTTCGCCGGAATAGGGACGGAAAGCAGTAAGGGAACGAAGGTTTTCTCCATTGTCGGTAAATTAAAGAATACCGGTCTTGTAGAGGTTCCAATGGGAATAACCTTAAGGGAGATTGTTTATGATATTGGCGGCAGTATATTAGATGATAAAAAATTTAAAGCTGCCCAGATGGGAGGACCTTCCGGAGGATGCATCCCTGCATCCTTGATAGACCTGCCCATCGATTACGAATCATTAACCAGCGCGGGTGCCATTATGGGTTCCGGGGGTTTAATTGTTATGGATGAGGATACATGCATGGTTGAGATTGCAAGGTATTTTCTGTCCTTTACACAGGACGAATCCTGCGGCAAGTGTCCGCCCTGCCGTGAAGGAACAAAGCATATGCTGGATATTTTAACCGGTATCACTAAAGGAGAAGGCAAAGAAGAAGATATTGAAATTCTCGAGGGGATGGCTAAACTGATAAAGCAGACTGCGATATGCGGACTCGGAAATACAGCTCCCAACCCTGTTCTTTCAACGATCAGATACTTCAGGGATGAGTATGAGGCTCATATAAAGGATAAAAGATGCCCGGCCAGAGTGTGTAAGGCTCTGATAAAGTTCAACATTCTGCCCGATAAATGTAACGGATGCCATATCTGCTTTAAGAACTGCCCTTCGGATGCTATAACCGGAGAAGCAAAGCAGATTCATGAGATAATCCAGGATAAATGTATTAAATGCGGAATGTGTTTCGATGTCTGCAAATTCGATGCTGTGAGATATGAATGATGATTAAATTAAGAATAGATAATAAAGATGTAGAAGTTCAGGAAAACAAATCCATACTAGATGCTGCACGGGAGATAAATATAAAGATCCCGACTCTATGTTACAACAAATATCTAAAGCCCTTCGGCGGCTGCCGTATGTGTCTCGTCGAGATTACAGGCCCCATGACGGGCGGAAGAAAAAAGCTTGTTTCCTCCTGTACCTATCCTGTGCAGGAAGGTCTGGTGGTCAGTACAGACTCCGAAAATGTAAAAGAGAAAAGAAAATTTATTATAGAGCTGTATCTTGCCCAATGTCCGGATACGGAAGAAATAGTAAAACTTGCGAAGGATAATGGAATTCCGATAGACGATAAATCAAGTCTCGATCCTGTGGGCCGCTACTTGATTTACAGGGCCAAAAGGAGAAGAAAACACACAAAATGTATTTTGTGTAATCTCTGTGTTCGTGTGTGTACCGAGGTTGTATTAAGAAATGCTTTAAGCATAGCCAACAGAAGTACGGAAAAACATGTAACCACCCCATTCGACAGTATTTCCGAAACCTGTATCGGCTGCGGCTCCTGCGCTTATCTATGTCCGACAAATGCCATAACCATCGAAGAAGCGGAGTAATCGGTTCATCGATCGGACGAGCATAACGCAATAGTAATGAGTCTCTACTTTTTCAGGGGATGTCCCGGTTGGATTATTCAAGTAAGCTGCTTCGCGGCCGGAAGCAAACTCATCTTCGTTAATTATAACAGACATAAATAGCCATTGCATAATCCGAAGCAAA
>QILZ01000300.1 GCA_003233545.1 Spirochaetales bacterium | reverse complement strand
AAGGTACGTACGATTGTAAACAAGGATGTACGGCCGGAAAATCTGACATTCAAAAATATAATGGACAGGCTGCTGTATGTTAAAAAAGGAATTACGGTTCCTGAAAAGCTGATCTGGAATGGTAAATCCGATAACGGCAAAGTCGTACCGGACGGAAATTATACATACTATGTGGAAGCATGGGATGATAACGGCAATATCGGAAAAAGCAGCATAAAAAGAGCTGTAGTTGATAATACAAAACCTTCAGTAAAAGTAGCTTCGCCGTACCTTGTTTTTTCGCCCAATGGGGACGGGAGCAAGGATACTTTAATAATAAATCAGGATGGGACAAAAGAGGACCTCTGGCAGGCGTTCATTAAGGGTACCGAAGGGAACCAGGTCAGGAAGTTTTCATGGAAGAATGAAAAACCGCCCGGATTGGTATGGGATGGTAAAAACGATAAGGGAATTCTTGCAAAGGACGGGGTCTATAATTATCGAATTACAAGTACCGATCGTGCGGGGAATACGGGTTCGGGATCCTTGAAAAATATTATTATAAATACACAGGCAACACCGATTAATATAAACATTGATAAATCTTACTTTTCACCTAATAATGATAAAATAAAAGATACTATAAATTTTAATTTAAATGTTCCTATAACTTCCGGAATAGAAAAGTGGAATCTCGTTGTTAAGGATTCGAGCGGAAAAGCAGCCAGAACTTTTTCAGGGAAACAGGAAATTCCAGCTATTATAACTTTTGACGGAAGAGATAATAAAGGGAATATTTTACCGGAAGGGAAATACCGTGCCGAACTGCATGTAAATTACATAAACGGCAATAACCCCAATGCGGTATCACCCGACCTTTACATCGACATTACAAAGCCTGTTGCAAGTTTAAAAAGCGACACGAATATTTTCTCACCGAACGGAGACGGAAACAAGGATACGGTTACAATTTTTCAGGAAACATCGGAAGAGTTAAACTGGAAAGGCATAATAAAAAATAATAACGGCGAAATTGTAAAAAGTTTTTTCTGGAGAGGAAAAGCGGATTCCAAAATATCCTGGGATGGCAGAAACGATAAAGGGATGCTTGTTCCGGACGGCTCCTATACCTATCAACTGGAAACAACGGACAGAGCGGGAAACTATGGCAAATCCAATATAATTTCGATGGTTCTTAATACCCAGGAAACACCTGTTTTCCTTTCTACGGATCTTTTGTATTTCTCGCCTAACTCGGACGGCAGTAAGGATAGTATCAGAATAATTCCTCATTTAAAGGTCGAAACCGGAATAGAAAGTTATAATCTCATCATTAAAGATAAGGATGGTAATTTCGTAAGAGAATATTCAGGCAGAAAGAGTGTTCCGAAAGATTTTGTCTGGGACGGGCTCGATAAAAACAGCAGCCGGGTCAAAGAAGGAAAATACTATGCTGAAATTAATATACTTTACAGTAACGGCAATAATCCGGGTGCAAAAACGCAACTTTTTACCATCGACAATACATTTCCTGTTGTAAAGGTATCCGTTTCTCAAAAAATATTTTCACCGGATAATGACGGGAATCTCGATACGCTGGCTTTTAATCAGAAATCGAGCAAAGAAGATCTCTGGGACGGTACGATTTTAAACGATCAAGGCAAGGTTGTAAAATCATACTTCTGGAAAGGTAATGCCGCTTCGTTCAGCTGGGACGGCAGGGATGAGAATGGGAATAAACTTCCGGATGGTACCTATACTTACAAGATTCAGTCCACGGATAAAGCGGGAAATAAAACAACCGGGGAAATAAGGAATATTGTTATTGATACAAGACCGACGACTGTTTTTATAACAGTTCAGGCACGGGGGCTTTCTCCGAATGGCGACGGATATATGGATAATATCTCATTCAAAATATATATTTCCCTAACAGATGGGATATCATCGTGGAATTTAAAAATGATAAATGATAACGGGAAAGCGGAAAAAGTCTTTAAAGGTTCGGTAAAAGTTCCGCCGGTCATTGTATGGGATGGCAAAAACAGCATGGGAAAAGTTTCCGAAGGAACTTATACGGGAGAAATTACCGTTAATTATACCAAGGGTAACAGACCCACTGCGAAAACAAATACTTTTCGTGTCGATATAAGTCCTCCTGAAGTTGATTTGAATATAAGTCCGAAGTTATTTTCTCCTGATAATGACGGTGTCAATGATGAACTCTTCCTGAACCTGAAAGTAAATGATTTAAGTCCCATATCCTCATGGACAATAAATATCTTAGACCCTATGGGGAATTTATTCAGTTCATTCGGCGGACGGGGAGTTCCGTCCGATAAAATAGTATGGAATGGTATTTCGGATACAGGAGAGCTTGTTCAGGCTGCGGAAGATTATTCTCTTGTATTTACAATCAAAGACGATCTGGGTAATGTGCGTACGGTGAAAAAAATAATTCCAATAGATATTCTTGTAATCCGCGAAGGGAATAAATTAAAAATAAGGATATCCAGTATAACTTTTGCTCCGAATAAGGCGGACTTTATAACGATAGACAAAACAAAGGCTGAGAAGAATAAGAAAACCCTTAAACGTCTTGCAGAAATTCTTAAGAAATACAGGCGTTATAATATAAGAATCGAGGGCCATGCGGTTAATCTGTCATGGTACGATCCCAAAAAGGCGGATAAAGAGGAAAAAGAGGAATTGATTCCGCTTTCACTCGATAGAGCCAAAGCAGTAAAAAAAGCACTGGTAGAATTGGGAATAAACGCAAATCGAATTACAACTGCTGGCCTGGGAGGTTCGCAGCCGGTTGTTCCTTTCAGTGACAAAGAAAACAGGTGGAAAGACAGAAGAGTAGAATTTATTCTTATTAGAAAATGAAAAAGGTAAAAAATATTATTCGGGTTTTTATAATTATATTTGCTGCAGTTCTTCTAGCCGCACTTATCGCAGCGTCGGGTATGATATATTTAAACAGCCCCGCGGACCGGAATCTGCCGGAGAGGAATGCAGTATTTATCATCGATCGCGGAGAAAATCTATCGAGTATAACTGAAAGTCTTAAAAAACGGGAATTTATTCGTTCTGCATTTTTTCTTAAACTGCTGAGTAAATTTAAGAATACCGGGAAGGAATACAAAGCCGGATACTATAAAATAAAACCAGGCTCCACGGCAATAGATATAATGGAATTACTGACATCGGGCAGGCAGGAGCAGGTAAAGATAACTTTTCCCGAAGGATGGACAATAAGAAAAATAGCATTACACCTGCAGAGAAAGGGAATAACAAAAGCCGGTGATTTTATAGCTGCTGCTCGTTCTGAAAAGATTCTTAAAGAATTCAATATTCCGGCTGATACTGCAGAAGGATACTTATACCCGGATACCTATTTTTTCCCGAAAGATTTTTCCGCACAGGTTGTGGTGGAAATAATGATAAGACAGTTTTTTAAAGTTCTGGAAAAAATAGAACCGCAGTATAAGAAAATGAGTAATATCGATCTGCATAAAAAAATAATACTTGCTTCGATAGTAGAGCGTGAATACAGAATAAAATCGGAAGCTCCGCTGATTGCATCTGTTTTTTACAATAGACTAAGAAAAAATATCGGACTTGAATCCTGTGCAACACTTGAGTATATTATTACTGAAATAGAAGGGAAGAAACATCCGTACTATATTACATTGAAAGACAAGAAGATAAAATCTCCTTTTAATACGTATATGTGGGCAGGACTGCCTCCGGATCCTATTTCCGATCCGGGAGTTGTCGCAATAGACGCTGTTTTTCATCCGGCAAAAACGGATTACTGGTACTTTGTACTTAAGGATGTTAAAACGGGAGAGCACTTTTTTTCTAAGAGTCTGAAAGAGCATAACATGGCCAAGTATATATATCTTAAGAAAGTATCTGCCGGAAGTTGAGTGAAAGTATTGTAAATGAAAATACCGGATAGTATTCTCTCCGAAATTTTAGATAAAGTGGATACCCTGGAAGTTATCAGCGGGTATGTTCAACTTAAAAAGGCCGGAAACAGATACTGGGGGTTATGTCCGTTTCATCATGAAAAAACTCCTTCGTTTACCGTTTCGCCGGATAAGGGGGTTTATTATTGTTTTGGTTGTCATAAAGGCGGAGGTCTGTTTAACTTTATAATGGATATTGAATCAATATCTTTTATCGAAGCTGTAAGGATGCTCGCCGAAAGTGCCGGTGTAGATATTCATGTGGAACAGCCTGCCGGAGAGGACAATACGAGGAAAGCACTCGCAGAATTGTACGAAAGAGTGGCTGGGAGTTTCCATTACCTGCTTACTAACAGTAAAAAGGCCGAAGGACCTTTAAATTATCTTTTAAAAAGAGGAATCAGAGAAGAAACAATAGAAAAATTCAAAATCGGATATGCTCCGCCCGATGTAAAGTGGCTTTTCTGTTTTTTGAGAAAAAAGAACTATACGAAAGATTTTCTTAAGACTTCAGGACTTTTTTTCGAAAGGAACAATGAACTGCTTTCGTTATTCTATGACCGAATTATTTTCCCGATTCAAAACGAAAGAGGGAAAGTCATAGCGTTCGGTGGCAGGACTTTAAGGGACAGTACCTCTAAATATCTAAATTCTCCGGAAACCGTATTGTTTCGTAAAAAGGACAATCTTTATGGAATAGCCCATGCTGTTAAGAGTATAAGAGAGAAGCGGGAGTTTATAATGGTAGAAGGGTATATGGATACAATTGCAATGCATCAGGCTGGATTTTTAAATACAATAGCACCTTTAGGTACTGCTTTTACAACAAATCAGGCTGTAAAACTAAAAAGGTATTCAGATAACGGTATTCTTCTCTTCGATAGTGATGATGCCGGCAGGGAAGCTACAATCCGTGCAATTACCATTCTTGAAAAATCAGGAATCGGTACTTCTGTCGCAGATTTGGGAACCAGCAAGGATCCTGCAGATATTTTACAAAAAGAAAGCGAAAAAAAGTTGCAAAATATACTTAAATATACTATAACTAGCTTTCAATACCTGTTTGACAACGCTGTTGTTAGATATAACAGGAATACACCGGAAGGGAAAGAACAGATAGCAAAAGAGCTATTTTTTTATATATATCAGGCAGACTCACAGGTTCGCAGAGAGAGTTATCTCACAATTCTTGCAGATTATCTGGAGGTCGGATTTGATTCTCTGCTGTATGATTTTATCAATTGGCAGAAGAAGTATTCCGGGAAAAGTATCAGATCTGAAAATACAGGACAGTCTCTTAAGGAATCAGCGGAGAAAAAAGGGAAGTACTCCGGCGAATTGTTTCTTATGACCGCTGTTGCTTTAAATAGAGAGTATTTTAAAACCGTGAGGAATATACTTGATCAGGATGATTTTAATGACAATTTTGCACGTGAATTATTTATTGCTCTCGAAGAGTGTTTCAGGGATGAAGAATCTTCCCTGGAAAGTTTGCTTTCCAGAATTGAAAGTAGTGTATTAAAAAACCTGATTATTGAAAAGGCTTCTTCCGATGAATTTGCAATAAATACCGATAAAATAATTCAGGACGGAATTATTGTTGTTAAGAGAAAAAGTCTTGAAAAAAAACGTGATGAAATAGTTAAAATGTTAAGGAGAAGTAATAATTTTACTGATAAAAAATATAATTCCAGGGTATTACTGGAAGAAAAAATGTATTTAGATAACGAATTAGAAAAATTAAGGGTGAGGTAAGATGTCTGATCTACAGAATGATCCTTCTGTTCTTAAGTTAATAGAATTCGCAAAAGCGAAAAATAGTATCAGTTATGATGAGGTGAATGATTATCTTCCCGACAACATTGTAAACTCCGATAGAATAGAAGAAGTTATTGCAATACTGGAAAAACATCATATTAAACTGGAAGATGAAGATGTGACGGTCGATCTTGAAAAGGAAAAGACTTCTGCCGCTAAAAAGGTTGTCTATGGAAGTAAGGAGGCATCGATCGATGATCCCATACGGCTGTACCTTCGTGAGATCGGGAAAGAAAATCTCCTCACTGCGGAACAGGAAGTAAAGCTGTCAAAAAAGATGGAAGATGGTGCAAATATTGTACGCAACATTATAAAGAATTCCGGATTATTGATTAATGAATTTTACAGGATTGTCAGAAAAGCCACGACAAGGAAAGATCCGAAGGAAATGAATCTTTCAAAAAAAGAAATAGCTGAATATCTGGCGGAAAAAAGAAGGTTGAATCAATTTTATAAGGATTCAATACGCGAATACGGGCAGACTATAAAACAGTATATTGAATTAAAAAACAAAATGGAAGCTGATAATGAAGACGTAATTATTAATGAACAACTTGCGAAGAAAAGAAAAACAATTATACAGAAACTCAGCAATATCGATATTCATCAGGTGGAAATATCTTATCTTGCCGATGAATTCGTAAATACTGCTCAGAGGATAAGATCCGTACAGAAGGAACAGAAAAAAATACAGAAACGGCTCAATATAAACAGCTTAAAAGAGATTAGAATACTCGGACGTGCACTTGCCGTTAAGCAGGAGAGGGATCGAATCGAAAACGAACTGGACATTCCTGCGGAAAAAATCAAGGATTTAATACGGATACTCCAGGCAAACATCAAGAAACTTAAAAAGATAGAAAATGAATTCGAGAACAAGACAGTAGATATTCTACGTATGGCGCATGAAATACAGCATGGAAGATTAATGATGAAAAGTGCAAAAGACCGTCTTATAAAAGCAAATCTTCGTCTTGTTGTGAGTATTGCAAAAAAATATACAAACCGGGGACTGCATTTTTTCGATCTTGTCCAGGAAGGTAATATAGGATTGATTAAAGCGGTGGAAAAATTTGAATACAGAAAAGGCTATAAATTTTCCACATATGCTACATGGTGGATCAGACAGGCTATAACACGTTCGATTTCCGATCAGGCCCGTACAATACGTGTCCCTGTGCACATGATAGAACAGATTAATAAAGTAATGCGGGAATCCAGACAGCTCATGCAGGTATATGGAAGAGAACCTACCGATGATGAGGTGGCCGGACGCCTTGGCTGGTCTGTAAGCAGAGTAAAGGCCGTTAAAAGCGTGGCCCGGGAACCTATATCACTTGAAACACCGATCGGAGAAGAAGAGGATTCTCTGCTCGGAGATTTTATAGAAGATAAGGATGTGGAGAATCCTGCTACACAGACAGCCTTTACTATACTGCAGGAACAGCTTTTTGAAGTGTTGACAACTCTGCCGCCGAGGGAGCAGGAGGTGTTAAAGATGAGGTTCGGACTGGAGGACGGTTATTCACTTACACTTGAAGAGGTGGGTTTGTATTTTAATGTTACTCGTGAAAGGATCAGGCAGATAGAAGCAAAGGCTCTTAGAAGATTGCGCCATCCGACGAGAAGCAGACGATTAAAGGATTATTTAGATCATTAGGGAGGAACAATATGGAAAACAATGTTTTTGCAAAATTAAGGACGCTGCAGGAAATTCTTTCTAAAAAATTCGAAATTCAAGCTGAAATAGATGAGCTTCCCAAAGCTCTTGCAACAAAAAACGAGCTTTTATCCAGAATGAAGCAGTCGTATGTAGAAAAAAATAATAATTTTCTCTCTGTTACGAAAAAAATAAAAGAGTTTAATCATAAGATGAATGAAGCGGAAAGAACAAGGGAAAAATATGAAGAGCAGATGGATCAGATTCAGACGCAGCGGGAATACGAAGCACTGGATAAAGAGATAAAAGATGCCTCGGATAAGGAACTGCAGTACAGACACGATCTGCAGAGAGAAGAGGCACATCTCGAAGATATGAAATTAAGTCTTGAAAAAGACGAGGTAATGATTGAAAAGCAGGAAGAAGAAGTAAAAAACGAACAGCTTAAAATCAAATCGGAGATAGAGGAGAGAAACAAAGTTCTTTCTGAACTTAAAAAGAAAGAATCCGAAATTACTCCGGACCTGGATGAAGAAATACTCTTTAAATTCGAAAGGATAATCAAGAGTAAATCCGGGCTTGGTATTGTACCGATACAGGATCAGGTTTGTACGGGATGTCATATGCAGCTTCCTCCTCAGTTTGTTAATGATGTGAGAACAGGCAATAGGATAATGTTTTGCCCTTACTGCAGCAGAATATTATACTATGAGGGAGAAGAGAACGAAGAAGAAGCAAAAGTCGGATAATTAATTACAGGCAGGCCGTGCCATCGCCGTCAGGTTTATACCTGACGGAGGAAAGTCCGGGCTCCGAAGAGCGGGATGCCGGCTAATTACCGGGCACCTTCTATGGGTGACAGAAAGTGCCGCAGAAAATATACCGCCTTTTTCTTTAGAAAAAGGTAAGGGTGAAAAGGCGGGGTAAGAGCCCACCACTTGAACCGGCAACGGTCAGGGTATGGTAAACCTCATCCGGAGCAAAACCAAATAGCAGGCAGGCTGCTCGTCTATATGCCTGCGGGTAGGTTGCTAAAAAAGGAAATGGCAACAATTTCCTTACAGATAGATGATGGCTTAATACAGGACCCGGCTTACAGGCCTGCTTTTTTTCTGGAATTATAAAGAATGATTTGGAATATTGATAAATATCGGTTCACAACAGTGAAAAAAAAGAAAAATCGACCCGTTTTGTTTGTTATTATATTCATTTTAACAGCGGTTGTTATAACAGGCTGGGCTTTGCGTATCGATAAAAGAATTAATATATTCAACCGGCTGTCAAAAAATAGTGCGACTTTACCGGAATTATGGGATAATCAGCTGTACGATAAAGTGATTGCCAGGAGCGATGCTATTTTAAAAAAAGATCCCATGAACAGTAAAGCACTTATTTTTCGCGGATTCTCCTATTTTTATAAAGCAGCTCCCGAGATATCCGTAGAAAAGAAAATACCGCTGCTTACAAGCTCGATTAATTCCCTTAGGTTAGCTAAATTAACAAATCTCGATACCATAAAAGGCGAAGTTGATTATATTCTCGGTAAAGCGTACTTTTTGAAGGGTAGATACTACTATGATTTGTCGATAAGATATATACTCCTTTCCATAAAAGAAGGGTATAGTAGTAATGATGCCTTTCAGTTTTTAGGACTCGCATATACGCAATTGGGCAATCCGGAAAAGGGAATTGAATATTATAATCTTGCCTTAAAAGAGAAAACGAGTGATATTCTGCTGCTTGCAGCCGCAAAGAATTACTTTGCTTTGAAAAAATTAAATATGGCGACAGAATATCTTGAAAGGGCGATTAACAGTACAAAAGATACTGTTGTCGAAGAAAAGAGCAGATTTTTACTTGGAGACATTTATACAAAGCAGAATAAATTACTGAAGGCAGAGGAAGAGTACAGTAAAATAGCAAAATTAAATCCGAAATCTGCGGATGCACATTATTATCTCGGAGAAATTTACAGGATGATGAATAAGCCTGTAAAAGCAAGGGCTGAATGGCGGGAAGCGCTGATAATCGATCCTTTGCACTATGCAGCAAGGCTCCGATACTACAAATAGAATGGAGGACAAATAATGGGGTTTGGGAATATTTTCGAAGCATTTTCGACTGATATTGGTATCGATCTGGGCACATGCAACACTCTTGTTCACGTAAAAGGGAAGGGAATTGTTCTTTCCGAACCCTCTGTCGTCGCAGTGGAGAGGGGAACGAAGCGTGTAGTTGCCGTTGGAAAAGATGCAAAAAAGATGCTGTGGAAAACACCCGGTGATATTATCGCTATACGCCCCATGCGGGATGGTGTAATAGCTGATTTCGAAACAACGGAAAAAATGATACGCTACTTTATCGGGAAGATATTACCTAAAAGATGGTTTGTGAAGCCGCGTATGGTTATCGGTGTACCCACATGTATTACAGAGGTAGAAAAACGTGCTGTTAAAGAAAGCGCTGAACAGGCAGGAGCCCGCGAAGTTTACCTTATAGAAGAATCTCTTGCAGCGGCGATAGGGGCGAATATACCAATTCTTGAACCTGCAGGCCATATGGTATGTGATATCGGAGGCGGTACAACCGAGATTTCAGTTATTTCTCTGGGAGGAATGGTCGTTTCAAATGCCATTCGTATCGGCGGTGACGAATTCGACCAGGCCATCATAAAACATGTAAGAAATGTACATAACCTGATTATTGGTGAACAGACAGCGGAAAATGTAAAAATAATAATCGGAAATGCTTCGCCTGAAAAAAAAATAGAGAAAATGGAAGTTAAGGGAACAGATGCTATAACAGGTCTGCCGAGAAGATTGGAAATGGATTCGGTCGAGGTGCGTGAAGCTTTGGAGGAACCTATAGATACAGTAATCGAGGAGATAAAAAGAACACTCGGACAGACCCCCCCGGAGTTGGCTGCTGATATTGTGGAAAGAGGGATTGTCATGACAGGCGGAGGTTCTCTGTTAAAAGGCCTTCCGAAATTAATCGCAAAAGAAACAGGCGTACCTGTTATACTGGCGGAAAATCCCCTTCTGTGTGTTGCTCTTGGTGCAGGTAAGTTTCTGGATAGTCCAAGGGATATGGGGAGTAAATACTTTAATCTTAATACATAATTAATGAATAAAATAAGCTCTGCGTTTTTAAAACATAAAAGGGGTTATCTGCTTTTAATTTTCCTTACTGTTTCCCTTATAATGTTGGGTATTTCCTCCAGGGGATTTCTTAATAGACCGAAAGAGGTGGGAGTATCGTTTTTTTCTTATATAGATGCAGGGATAAGTGCAGTAACAAGATGGTTTTCCAATACATGGAATTCGATAAGCGAACTTAAAAGAGTCAGAGAGGAACTTACTTCGGTACAGAAAAAGCTGCTTGGGTATGAGCGTATTTCCAGGGATATCGTGGAATTAAGAAAAGAAAACAAACAATTACGTGAACAGCTTAAACTATCCAGAACATCGATTTACACTCAAATACCGGCAGAGGTTATAGGGCATGATCCGACAATACCGTTTTCATCCATACTTATAAACAAGGGATTAAAAGACGGGGTTAAACGTGAAATGCCGGTTATAGCCTATCAATCGGGATTACAGGGACTTGTAGGCAAGGTGATCCTTGTAAACAGGCATAGCGCCACTGTGCTGCCTCTTTTTGATCCCTCTTCCTATGTTGCAGGCAGAATACAGAAAAATAGATACGAAGGTCTTCTTAAAGGGCAGGGTACGGCTTCATCCCTGCTGATTATGGAGTATGTAAAGAAAAACGCAATGAAATCTACCGGTTATGGTGATAATGTTGTTACCTCCGGGCTCGGCGGAGTATATCCCAAAGGCATTCATATCGGCAGAATTCGAAGCATAAGCTCGAAAAGCTACGAAACATCGATGGTTCTCGAAGTGGAACCTATAATTGATTTTGGTAAAATCGAATATGTTTTCGTAATTAAAAAGGAAGCAAAATGAGAAGTGTCAGGAATGAATACCCGATATCACTTGTTCTGCTTATAGGAGCTGTTGTTCTGCAGTCTACGATACTGAACCGCATAAGAATAGTTAATATTATACCTGACCTTTCCCTGATTATACTGGTCTATATCTCCTACAGAAAGGGCTGTATGACAGGGCAGGTAACAGGATTTGTTTCGGGTTTAATCGAAGATATTTTAAGTATCTCACCTTTAGGATTAAGTACTTTTATCAAAACCTTAATCGGATATCTCTACGGGCTTATGGAGGGAAACATATTTGTAGACCCTCTTCTTATGCCGATTATACTCGTTGCATCGGCGACTCTTTTAAAGGCGCTGATAATGGGTGCTTTAAGTATTCTGTTCCCTATACCTCAGATAACACTGAATTATTATATTCATAGTCTCTGGATAAGTATTTTGTACAACTCACTGCTTGCTCCGTTTATATTTGCAGTACTGAATTTATTAAAAGCTTTAAAACCACGGGAAAAGGGCCTGCAGTGAGAGATCCTTTTTCAAAATCAAATGCAGACAAATCATCAAAACGCCGTATTTATACGATCGTTGTATTAATTGCGGGAATATTTTTACTTTATACCGTATATCTGTTTAACCTTCAGATTGTAAAAGGTTTTGTCTATAAGGAAAAAGCGAAGGAAGTAACCCGGCGCGAAATTATAATCCCTGCACAGAGGGGAGAGATATACGACAGGAACTACAATCTTCCCCTTGTTGAAAATATTGAGTCATTTGCAGTGGAAATTACACCCGGAGAAATATCTAATAAATTAAGAAATATAGTTTATGATAGAATATCCAAACTGCTTGATATTAAGAAAAGTTTAATCTTAAAAAAGATACCGCCTAAATATTATCATCTATATCAGCCCATAGAAATAAAGAGCGGCATCGGTTACGGCAAAATTGCATATCTTGCAGAACATATAGATCAATTTCCGGGTGTATCGTGGTATAATAAGCCTATCAGAAAATACCGTTCTCCGAAATCCCTTTCACATATCTTAGGTTATGTGGGAAATATAACCAATGAGGAACTTCAGATATTATACAATCAGGGCTACAGTCCCGGAACAGTATTGGGGAAAAGCGGAATAGAAAAAGAGTACGATGAACTGCTTAGAGGTAAAACCGGAAAGAAATTTAAAATCGTAGATGTTAAAGAGAGAACATTAA
Source organism: Spirochaetales bacterium (assembly GCA_003233545.1). GTDB lineage: Bacteria > Spirochaetota > Spirochaetia > SZUA-6 > SZUA-6 > SZUA-6. Next base: position 1,423 of record QILZ01000300.1, on the reverse strand, counting down.
AAGAAAAACATATCAGTGAAATCGATCCTGTGCCCGGGAAAAATATTGTACTCACAATAGACAGGGATATCCAGATACTATCTGAAAAGGCATTGGGACCGAGAATAGGTTCTGTGATCGTTATGAAACCGGCAACAGGGGAAGTGCTTGCAATGGTCTCCTACCCATGGTTTGATTCGAATATATTTTCCAGGGACGGAAGTGAAAAGCTTTATAAAAAACTTTCGTTAAATCCGGCTTCACCGTTTATCAACAGGGCTATCCAATCTGCTTACCCCCCTGCATCGGCATTTAAAATGATAATGACAACCGCATTTATCGAAGAGGAACCAAATGCGCTTACAACCACTTTTACCTGTACCGGTTCATTCAAGTATGGCGACAGGATATTCCACGGCTGGAAAAAAACAGGCCATGGAACACTCGACCTCTTCGAAGGACTTGCACAGTCGTGTGATATTTATTTTTATAATGTTGGTTTGCAGTTAGGAGTGGAGAAAATTACTTCTTATATGAGGGATTTCGAATTGGGACGCCGTACGGGAATAGACCTGCCGGGTGAAGTATCCGGCTTTATTCCCACACCCGAGTGGAAGGAAAAAGTCCACCATATGAAATGGCTTGGCGGCGACACGATTAATATGTCCATAGGACAGGGTTATATGACTGTTTCACCGATACAGATGGCAGACATCGTATCTATGATTGTAAATGAAGGGACAATCTATAAACCGCACCTTTTAAAGGAAGTACGAGATCCGGTATCGGGCAGGGTGTTGATGAGGAAAGAACCTGATATTCTTCATACATCCCATATCAATAAGAGCACATTCAGACTGGTACAGCAGGCCATGCGCGGCGTAATTACCAGGGGCACAGCACATGTTGTTATCACTACTAAAGCTGTGGAATCGGCAGGCAAAACAGGCACAAGCCAGACCGGTATAAAAGACAGGTTCCACTCATGGTTTGCTGCATATGCACCGTACAAAACGGATAATCCCGATGACAGAATTGTAGTTGTAGTAATGGTAGAAGCTGCAAACAAATGGGAATGGTGGGCTCCGAAAGCTGCAAATATAATTCTACAGGGCATATTTGCACATCAAAATTTCAGAGATGCGGTAAAGACGCTTAATCCATGGTATATACGAGGTATAAGGGGATTTAATTGAGACGTTTCTCGTTAATAGGTTTCGATATTTTACTGTTTGCCGCTGTATTTGCTTTAATTGTTATCGGTATTTTATTTATATATTCAAGCGGTGTTACCTCTACCGGAGTTATCGTCTCCAACGAATATATAAAACAGATAATCTGGGCGGTAACCGGCCTGCTGCTTTTTTTTATGTTCTCATATATTTCCTATGAACGGTACAGATATCTTTCGGTATATATTTATATTTTTACTATAGTCCTGCTT